>CANQYH010000264.1 GCA_947628025.1 uncultured Lachnospiraceae bacterium
CGCAAATGCCGTCCGGGGACCGCCCCCCGTCTCATATCACCGTCCCGGACGTTCCTTATAGTAATCCACAAATACCCGAAACAATTCTTTCTCCCTGCGCCTGCTCACCGGCAGACAGCTTCCGTCGTCCATAAACACCCGGCACTTTTCGAGCCGGTCCACATGGTTTAAATGGACCAGATAGGACCGGTGGCAGCGGTAGAAATCCCCGGCCGGAAGCCGCTCCTCCAGTTCTTTCATGCCCAGGGAACGCACATCGATCTCTCTCCTGCCCTGGCCCCGCGCCTCACGGTCTTTCGCGGACAGATGCAGGGTCACCGAATGGGAAAACGCCTCCGCGTATACGATCTCGCCGGTCGGGACCAGGGAAACCCCCGTCTCCTCCGTCAGCAGCAGGCGCTCGTTCTGCCGGTCCGCGGGGACGGCGGCGCACGCCCGGTCCATGATCTCCCACAGGCGCGCCCTTTCCACCGGCTTTACCAGGAAATGAAGCGCCCCTACATCGTATCCCTGACTCATATATTCTGCCATCGCTGTGATAAAGACGATCGCGATCCGGGAATCTTTCTCACGAATCTTTTTCGCCAGATCCATGCCGTTTAGCTGCCCCTCTCCCAGATCGATGTCCAAAAGCAGCACGTCCAGATCCATGCTCCCGCACCAGTCGAACCAGAATGCGGAGGAATGGCCGTACAGCCGCACGTCGATCCGGCGGCCGCGGCTCTCCGCCCACTCGTCCAGCATCCGCCGCAGGTTCCTCTGCTGCGCTTCCATATCCTCGCAGATGCCGATCTTTAAATTCATAACGTATCCCCCCGCCAGTTCTCTGACCGCCGCGGCTGCATATTCCCGCGATATTTACGCTAAAGTTTCCTTTCTTAGTCTACCATGGATTTTCGGTTTTAACAACCGTTTAAACCGTTTCCGGAAATCAAAAGAGCGGCCAAAAGCGAAAAAGCAGAAAAACAGCCGCAAAACCGCGGTCTCATCATCCCGGTTTTACCGGTTTTACCGGTTTTACGGCTGTTGCGTAAATTCCGCCACGTGGGTGTCTATGAGCTCCTGCATTTCCGGCGGAATGATGCCCGTCGCGCGGATCGGTATCAGGGCTTCCTGTTAAACTCAAAAGGATCGGACGCCCCCCGCGTCTCCGACCACGCGGTTGCCTTCCATGCCCTTATGCAGATCCACATAACCGACGGCAAACTGACCCACTCCGCGCCTACCGGCTGAACACATCTCTCAGAAACGCCTCCACAATATCCAGCACCGGCTCCGTCCAGAACTCAGCGCCGCCGTGGTCGCCTCCCCGGATCAGGTACAGCTGCGCCTCCTTGCCGCATTTCCGCAGCTGCCGGTAAAGGATCACGCTGCCCTCGCAGTTGACCGTCCGGTCCTTTGTGCCGTGGAAGATCAGCACCGGCGGGACCGCCGTCTCCTCGGTGATATTGCACTCTACGGAAAGCTTCCTCCGCAGATCCTCCCGCTCCCGCAGGTCCACATGACCCATGACCTGCCCTTCCGGGCTGTCGGGTTGGCAATGCAGCAGCTGGATCGGGTTGGAATCGTCTTTCATCACGCTGCAACTTCCGTAATAATCAATAATCCCCTTAACCTCTGCCGATACGCCGGGAAACAGGTTACATTCCGTATCGTCGTGCAGGATCCCCGCGTACACGGCCGTGTGGCCGCCGGAAGAATCGCCTGCAATCGCGATATTCTCCGGATCGATATGAAACTCTTCCGCATGGACCCGCAGGAAACGGATCGCGTTCTTCGCGTCCATGATCTGGGCCGGGAACGGTGCGATGCCGGAGTGGCGGTACTCCACGACGGCCGCCGCGTAGCCCCGCTCCGCCAGCCGCGCCAGCTGCGGCACATTGCCGTAGACATACTGTTTGAACCAGGCAGAGCCCGGCACAAACGCCACACAAGGACAGACCATCTGCCGGTTATTGCGGCTGTACGGCAAAAGGATCTGCAGACGCAGCTTCTCGCCGCCGGTCTCGGCGTAGACCACGTCATGAAGATAACTCACGCCGATCTCGTCTCCAGTGGTCGGGATCACATGCGCTCCCTCCACCTCCTCGGTAAACTCCGGGAATTCTTCGTAAGTCCAGTTTTTTACTTCCATAAACAGTTTCTCCTCTCCGGCCGATTCTTGAGCGCCGCTCCGCTTTCCGCAGGAATCAAGTGCGCTTGCCTCCGCTCTCGATCATTTATTATACTGCTATTACGGAAAAAATGAAACAGGCTGCCGCAAAACCCGCCGAATCTCTGCCGTCTCCGCGCGCCTGTTACAAATACCGTCCGATGTTCTTCTTCATCCGAACCCATTATTTGCAGCAAACACGCAGAGCTTCTGAGATCAAACGGGTCTTGCAGCAGCCCTTTTACCAATGTTTCTTTTGTCCGAACCTCTCTATCTGGCTTTATCAAACGCTCTCCGCACCAGCCCCGGAAAACCGCTCCCCTTGGAAAAATCGTGCATCTTTACGCTGCGCGGCTCGCGCTTCCAGACAAACGGCCCGCTCTGGGACGCAGGAGCCGCCGTGCCGCCGGAGCCCATCTTCCGCTCCAGTTTGCGCTTGATCACGATAAAGCAGACGCAGTGGACCGCCCCGGTCAGCGCCCAGGATACCGGGTAAGAAATATACAGAGTCTGCAGCGTCCGGTTCATCGCGAACACCGTGTAGATCCAGATCACCCGGAACGCGCAGGCGCCGGATATGGACACGATCATCGGCGGCACCGAATATCCCATGCCGCGCAGTCCGCCTACGAACACGTCCATCATACCGCAGAGATAATAGGTCGTGCAGATGATCCACATACGGGTCAGACCGAACTGAATGACCTCCGGCTCCGAATTATAGATGCTCAGAAGCGTACTGCCCGCCGCCAGCGCGCCGGCTCCCAGCACCGCGCCGATCGCCAGCACCAGTCCCTGGCAGTACAGCATGATCTGATTGATCCTCTTAAAATTCCTCACGCCGAAATTCTGGCTCGTAAAGCTCAGGGCCGTCTGGTAGAACGAGTTCATGGCCGTGTAAATGAAACCCTCGATATTGGACGCGGCCGTGTTTCCGGCCATCGCCACGGAACCGAACGAGTTCACCGACGACTGGATCAATACGTTGGAAACAGAGAACACCGCGCCCTGCATCCCCGCAGGCAAGCCGATGCGGACGATGCTGATCAGCTTGTGCTTCACGACGCGCAGCTTTTTCAGATCCAGACGGTAATCCGCGTCCGTCGCCAGCAGGCAGCGCACCACCAGCACCGCCGAGATACACTGAGAGATGGAAGTCGCCAGCGCCACGCCGGCCACGCCCATATGGCAGACGATCACGAAAAACAAGTTCATCAGCGCGTTGGCCACGCCCGCCGTAAAAAGGAAATACAGCGGCCGCCGGGTATCGCCCACGGCCCGCAGCACCGCGCTCCCGAAGTTATAGATCAGCATCGCGGGCATTCCCACGAAATAGATCTTCATATAAAGCACCGACAGCGGCAGCACATTGTCTGGCGTCCCCATCAGGGTCAACAGCGGTTCCGACAAAAAGTATCCGACCGCAATCAGGATCACGCCGCCCACCGCGGCCACCACCATCGAGGTATGTACCGTCTCCTCCAAGTCCCGCTTCTGCTGGGAACCGAAATACCGGGCCACCAGCACATTGGTGCCGATAGACAGGCCGATGAACAGGTTGATCAAAAGGTTGATCAGCGCGGAGGTCGAACCAACCGCTGCCAGCGACTCGCTCCCGGCGAAGCGGCCCACCACCACGATGTCCGCCGCGTTAAACAAAAGCTGCAGGATGCCCGACAGCATCAGCGGCACCGCATACACGACGATCTTCGAAAAAAGCGGCCCATTGCACATATCAATCTCATAAGACTTTGCCGGTTTCTTCTGGGTTTTCATATCTTTACTGCTTCCTTTCAAGCGTCCCTCATCTCCGTTCTCCGGACGCTTCCAACGATTATAGCACTTTGCAGAAAAGTTGCAAGCGTTTTCCGGGGCGGATTTTTTACAATCTTTTGGGGAGATTTATTGCGATCTTTTTACATTTTTTATAGCCGGAACCGGACCATCATGTACGGCAACGAAGCAAATAACCAAAACCAGGAGATAGACTGCCAGTCCCATACGATTCCGAATCAGGGACCAAAAAGCATTGCAGAACTTTCTTTCATTCACTTAAAAAACAGATTGACAACATCCCTGCAATCGTATATACTGTACTTATTGAATATGTACGCATGTAACGGGCAGTACGCAAGAGGGTGAATACATGGAAATAATCATAAGCAATAGCAGCGATAAGCCGATTTATGAGCAGATCCGTATTCAGGTCAAGAATCTGATCATGAACGGAACTTTATCCGCAGGCGAAGCATTGCCGTCTATGAGAGCATTGGCGAAAGACTTGCATATCAGCGTTATTACGG
>CANQYH010000265.1 GCA_947628025.1 uncultured Lachnospiraceae bacterium
GACCGCATCATTTTTCTCGGCGAGGAGGTCAACGAGGTGACGGCCAGCCTGGTGGTGGCCCAGCTTCTGTTTCTGGAGTCCGAGGATCCGACGAAAGATATCAATCTGTATATCAACAGCCCCGGCGGCGTGATCACAGCCGGGATGGCGATCTATGACACGATGAATTACATCAAGTGCGACGTCTCTACCGTGTGCATCGGCATGGCGGCCAGCATGGGGGCGTTCCTTCTGGCCGGCGGCGCGAAAGGCAAGCGCTATGCCCTGCCCAATGCCGAGGTCATGATCCATCAGCCCTCCGGCGGGGCCCAGGGACAGGCTACGGATATCCGCATCGTGGCGGACCAGATCTTAAAGACCAAAAAGAAGATGAACGAGCTTCTGGCGGCCAATACGGGCCAGCCTCTGGAGGTCATCGAGAGGGATACGGAAAGGGACAATTATATGACGGCCGAGGAGGCGAAAGCCTACGGCCTCATCGACGCCGTGATCGCCCGGCACTGAGGACGGCGCGGCAAGACCCGAAAGGGAGTAAGCAGGAAAGCGAGGTATGAGGATGCCGGGCAGAATGGAAGATAAGATCCGGTGCTCTTTCTGCGGCAAGACGCAGGATCAGGTGCGCAAACTGATCGCGGGGACGAACAACGTCTTTATCTGCGACGAATGTATCGATTTGTGCGCCGAGATCCTGGAGGAGGAGATGGAGGATACGGACCGTCCGAGTACGGATCTGGGTGACATCAACCTCTTAAAGCCGAAAGAGATCAAGACATTTTTGGATGAGTATGTGATCGGGCAGGACGACGCCAAGAAAGTCCTGTCGGTTGCGGTCTACAATCATTACAAGAGAGTCACTTCCAGAAAAAATATGGAGGTGAACATACAGAAAAGCAATATTCTGATGCTGGGTCCCACCGGCTGCGGAAAGACTTATCTGGCCCAGACCTTGGCGAAGATTTTAAACGTTCCCTTTGCCATCGCGGACGCGACGGCCCTGACGGAGGCCGGCTACGTGGGCGAGGACGTGGAGAATATCCTGCTGAAACTGATCCAGGCGGCAGATTACGATATTCACAGAGCCGAATACGGGATCGTGTATGTGGACGAGATCGATAAGATCGGCAAAAAGTCGGAGAATGTCTCGATCACCCGGGACGTGTCCGGCGAGGGCGTGCAGCAGGCGCTCTTAAAGATCCTGGAAGGGACCGTGGCCAACGTTCCGCCCCAGGGCGGGCGCAAGCATCCCCATCAGGAGGTGCTGCAGATCGACACGACCAACATCCTGTTCATCTGCGGCGGCGCGTTCGATGGCCTGGAAAAAATCATCGAGAACCGCTTAAATACCAGCTCCATCGGTTTCAATTCGGAGATCGTGGACCGTCATGATTCCGATATCGACAAGCTTTTAAAGCAGGTCCAGGCTAAGGATCTGATCAAGTACGGGTTGATCCCGGAGTTTATCGGCCGTATGCCGATCACGGTATCCCTGGAGCTTCTGACGGAGGACGCGCTTCTGCGGATCCTGAAAGAACCGAAAGACGCTCTGGTGAAACAGTACCAGAAGCTGTTTGAGCTGGACGACGTGAAGCTGGAGTTTAAAGACGACGCGCTACGTGAGGTGGCCAGGCTGGCCATGGAGCATAAGACCGGCGCCCGCGGCCTGCGGTCGATCCTGGAGTCCGCGATGATGGATCTGATGTACGAGATCCCGTCGGACAATACGGTGGGCATCTGCACGATCACGAAAGAGATGATCGACGGCAGCGGCCGGCCGGAGATCGTGCGCAGGGACACGGAAGTGCCGAAGATGTCCTTTACCAGGCGACTGAGAAAGGACCGGCCGGGCGAGATCGCCTGATGGACGATGCAGGAACAGAAAAACGGATGGGCGGGGGCGGTTTCGCTTCTGCCCATTTGTTGATAGGGGAGCGGCCGCAGGCATCTCCGGCGCTTTCTGCGGTTTTGACCGCGGCTTTTGATATAGAGGTACGTCAGGGAACGTTCCGGCGCATTTTGCGGCAGGCCCCGGAAAGAGATTATACAGGATGAAAGAAGATCTATGGAAAATACGTTAATGGAAATGCCCGTCATCGCTCTGCGGGGACTGACCGTCCTGCCGACGATGATGGTCCACTTTGATATCAGCCGTAAAAAATCGGTGGCAGCTGTGGAAAAAGCGATGGTGAGCGATCAGAAAGTGTTTCTGGTCACCCAGAGATCGCCGGAGGTGATGGAGCCGGTCCAGTCGGATCTGTACCATATCGGCACGGTCGCCGCCGTAAAGCAGCTGGTGAAGATGCCGGGCGGCGTGGTCCGCGTCATGGTCGAGGGCCAGCGCGTGGCGGAGCTTTTGTATCTGGACGAATCGGACCTCCTGCTGCGGGGGGAAGTGGCTTATCTGCCATTCGTAAAAGGGGCTGAAGCGGATTTCGCTTCCCGGGAAGCTATGGCCAGGATCCTCAAGGAAAAACTGCAGGAATACGGCGCCGGGAACCCGAAATTCGGCCGGGAGATCATTCCGAATCTGCTGCTTTTGCAGGATCTGGATGAGCTGATGCTGCAGACAGCGGTACAGGTGCCCTGGGATTATACAGTGCGGCAGGAATATCTGGACGCGATCTTTCCGGCCAGCCGCTATGAGGTGCTGGTCAGCCATCTGATGACGGAGGTAGAGGTCGGCCGTATCAAGCAGGAACTTCAGGAGAAAGTGAAAGAGGCGATCGCCAAAAACCAGAAAGAATACGTGCTGCGGGAACAGATGCGCATCATCCGGGAGGAGCTGGGAGAGGACAGCCCCTCGTCGGAGGCGGACCGCTACCGGAAAAAACTCGAGGAATTAAAGGCCGATAAGGAGACGAAAGAGAAGCTTGGGCAGGAGATTGACCGTTTCCAGACGATGCCTGCCTCCAGCCAGGAGGCCAGTGTCCTGCGGACCTATATCGATACGCTTTTGTCTCTGCCCTGGAAGAAGACGTCAAAAGACAACAACGACATCGTCCACGCCGAGCAGATCCTGAACGAGGACCATTACGGCCTGGAGAAGGTCAAGGAGCGCGTGCTGGAATACCTGGCCGTGCGCGTGCTGACCCGGAAAGGCAACGGTCCGATCCTCTGCCTCGTGGGTCCGCCCGGCACGGGCAAGACTTCGATCGCCCGTTCCGTGGCCAGGGCGCTGAATAAAAAATACGTCCGCATCAGCTTAGGCGGCGTTCGGGACGAGGCGGAGATCCGCGGCCACCGCAAGACCTACGTGGGCGCCATGCCCGGGAGAGTGGTCGAGGGACTGCGCCAGGCGGGCGTCAGCAATCCCCTGATGCTCTTGGACGAGATCGACAAGGCGGGCAGCGATTACAAGGGAGACACGGCGTCGGCGCTTCTGGAGGTGCTGGACGGGGAACAGAACGTCCGCTTCGTCGACCATTATGTGGAGACGCCGATCGATCTGTCCCAGGTGCTGTTCATCGCGACGGCCAACACGACCCAGACGATCCCGCGGGCGCTGCTGGACCGGATGGAAGTGATCGAAGTCAGCAGCTATACGGAGAATGAAAAATTCCATATCGCCAGGAATTATCTGGTCAATAAGCAGCTGGAGCGCAACGGCCTGACGCCGGAGCAGCTTACCATTAGCGACGGGGCGCTCAAAAGGATCATTCACAATTATACCCGCGAGGCCGGCGTCCGGAACCTGGAGCGCCGGATCGGGGATATCTGCCGGAAAGCGGCCAGGGAGTACCTGGAGAGCCATCGCGAGAGCAAAGCAGGAGGCGGAAAGAAAAAGGAAGACCGGCCGGCGGTCCGCGTCACCGAGTCCAATCTGGAAAAATATCTCGGCAAGGAGAAAGTTTCTTTCGAGGACGCCAATGAGGAAGACCAGATCGGCATCGTCCGCGGCCTGGCCTGGACCAGCGTCGGCGGCGACACGCTGCAGATCGAGGTCAATGTGATGCCGGGCAAAGGCGAGCTGAAGCTGACGGGACAGATGGGCGACGTGATGAAAGAGTCGGCCCAGATCGCCATGACCTATGTGCGTTCCGTCTGCCCGCAGTACGGCGTGGAAGACGATTACTTCGAAAAACATAACCTGCATATCCATATTCCGGAGGGGGCGGTGCCCAAGGACGGCCCTTCCGCGGGCATTACGATGGCGACGGCCATGCTTTCCGCCGTCACGGAGCGGCCCGTGGACTGCAAGCTGGCGATGACGGGAGAGATCACGCTGCGCGGGCGGGTGCTTCCCATCGGAGGCCTGAAAGAGAAGATTCTGGCGGCGAAAATGGCCCATATCCGTCGGGTACTGGTGCCGGACAAGAACCGTCCCGACATTGCGGAGCTGTCAAAAGAGATCACGAAAGGCCTGGAGATCCTGTATGTAAAGGATATGGGAGAGGTGCTTGCGGAGGCGCTGCGGGAGAAGCCGGCCCGGAGCGCGGTATAAGAACAGGGCGCGCTTGG
>CANQYH010000266.1 GCA_947628025.1 uncultured Lachnospiraceae bacterium
GCGTTCCTCTACCTGGGCGGCATACAGACCGCCGATTATTATCCCGGCGAATCGGATCAGGGGCCGGTCCGGCTCACGGAGAACAACGAGGTCACGGACAACTACATCAAGGATGTGTGCCGGACTTACGGAGCGATGCCCGCGATTTGCCTGGGCCATGTGGCCAGGACCAGGGTCGAGCACAATTCGATCATCAACCTCCCCAGCGGCGCCATCGCCATGGGCTTTATCGCCATGGGGCAGGAGGCCTTTGAGGAGGATGAAAGCAGGATCGAGTGCCGCGATAACAGCATTTCCTACAACTACATAGAGAATGCGATGTCGGTGATGTACGACGGCGGGGCCATCGGCATCAGTCCCAGGTACGACGGTTCGAAGCTGGTAGGGAATTACATCAATAAGAGCGGGTGCAACGGCCTGTATTTCGATTTGTATTCCTACGGGTTTACCGTTACGGGGAACGTCTTTGAGGACTGCTGGAGGAATTACCAGTGGGACGGGAACCATCTGTATATTTATGACAACTACGCCAAAGAGGCCGCGCAAAAGGACCTGATCACGGAACGCCCCATCGACGGCGTGCTGGATAACCGGTTCGAGAATAACTATATGTGGGACGAGGCCGCGGTGGAGGCCATCCGGGCGGAAGCCGGGATCCGGTGGGATGCCGGCGCGCAGTCCGTCGGTACGGCCGGCGCGGGCCTGAGCGTCCCGGGGCCGGCGGATGGGACGGCCGCCTCCGGGGAGCCGGCGGTGTACGTGGATGCGGAGAATGGCGACGACGCAAACGCCGGGACGCCGGACGCGCCGGTGCGGACGCTGGGCCGGGCGCAGGAGCTGGCGCGGGGCCTGATCGAGGACATGACCGGGGACGTGACCGTGTATTTGCGGGGCGGACGGTATACGCTGGAGGACACATTGACGTTCGACGCGAGAGACAGCGGCAAAAACGGATTTCAGGTGATCTGGACCTCCTGCGAAGGGGAGAAAGCGGAGATCTCCGGAGGGACGCAGATCACCGGCTGGACGCTGCATGACGCGGAGAAAAACATCTGGTCGGCTCCCGCTCAGGGCCTGGTCAGCCGCGATTTCTACGTGGACGGGGAAACGGCGGTCCGCGCCAGGGCGGATGTGACGGCGGTGGATGTGGACGGCGCGTACCAGACCATCCTGGCGGATCCGGAGGGCCTGCCGGAGAGCTTCGCCAAACCGTGGGAGTTGGACGTCGGCCTGAAGTATAACGGTTTTACGTGGAATATCGCCCATGTTGAATCCGTAGAAGAAATGATGGGCTATACGGCCATTAAATGTACGAAGGCTTCTTTCGGGGGCGACGTAGAGAGCAAGAATGTGAAGTTTATTGAAAACGCCTATGAGCTGCTGGACGAGCCGGGAGAGTGGTACCTGGATACAGAGCAGGACCGCATCTACTACATGCCGAAAGACGGGCAGGACATGGAAGAGGCCGACGCGGTGCTGGGGCGGCTGGAGACGTTCTTCATGCTGCTGGGAACCGCGGACAGCGTGGTGGAGAACATCGCCTTTGAGGACCTGACGTTTTGCTATACCACCTGGCTCCTGCCCTATGCGGCGTGCGGGCTGCGGCCGGTCCAGTCCTCGATGCTTCCCTATGGCATGTACGTGGGGGATGAAAGCGGGTATGTGCCGGAGCCCTACTCCAGTACGATCATTAACGGGGGCGGCATCGCCAACTGGATCCCGCCGACCGCCAGCTCGATCTACGGCGAGTTTGTAACCGGCATCCGTTTCAGCGGCGACACGTTCCGGAACCTGGGCAACGGCGCCGTGCACCTGGGGAGAGCGACCAAGAATTCGGTCGTCGCGGGCAATACGTTCCGGGATCTGGGCATCGGGGCGGTGGTGCTGGGAGGATTCGATTTCTATGGAACCGACCATTTCCCGCTGCAGAGCGAATATGGGCTGAAAGCGCTGTCGGAGAACAACACGATCTCGGACAACGAGATCAAGGACGTGGGCCGAGTGAACAAAAACTGCAGCGCGATCCTCGTGGGGTTCTGCGCGAGGACGACCGTGGACCACAATGAGGTGCGGTCGTTCCCCTATACCGGCATCAGCGTGGGCTGGGGCTGGGCGGTCCATGAGTTCCGGTATGATGAATTCGTCCTTGGCGGGAACAGCATTTCCTATAACATCCTGGAGGACGGGATGAACGGACCGTTCGAGGACGGCGGCGCGATCTATACGCTGGGCCGGCAGGACGGTTCCGTTATCACAGGCAACTACATCGACGGGCTCAAGGGCAAGAGCATTTACCTGGACGAGGGTTCCTACGGCTTCACGATTACCGGAAACGTGGTCAGGAACGCCACGCTCAATTTCAGCTTTCCGAAGAGTCACAATTACATCAGCCAGAACTACTGCGGAGTTTCCACGGAGACGCTGGAGGGCGGCAACGATCCCTGGGTCTGGCCCGTCCACGAGAGGTACGAGGACGTGGAGGGGATCGAGGACTACGTGTTTGAGGACAACGATCTCTGGGACGAGGCCGCGGTGGAGGCCATCCGCCTGGCAGCCGGGGTGAGACGGGACGCCGGCGGCGAGACGGCCGGGAGCGAGGCCGGAGAGACGGCAGCGGCAGACGGGACGGCCGGAAGCGGGGCTGGTGAGACGGCTGCAGACGGCGAGACGGCCGGGAGCGTGACCGGTGAGACGGCGTTGGCAGACGGATCGGCCGGGAGCGAGGCCGGTGAGACGGCCGGGAGCGGGACCGGTGAGACGGTAGCGGCAGACGGGACGGCCGGGAACGGGACCGGTGAGACGGCAGCGGCAGGCGGAACGGCCGGGAGCGGGGCCGATGGAACGGCGGCAGGCGGGACCGATGAGACGGCTGCGGCCGGGACCGCCGCGGAGACTTCGGCAGGCGGATCCGGAGACATGGGCGTCCTGCCGGTCGTGCTGGCGGCGGTTGCGGTGTGCGCGGCAGCGGCAGCCGTGATCTTCCTGAGAAAGAAGCGCAAAACGGATCGTCCGTAGATCTCCGCTGACCGGACCGCGGTCTAATCCGCAGCCCGGTCGGCGGATCGGACCGTGGTCTAATCCGCAGTCTGGTCGGCGGCTCAGTCCGCGCGATCCGCCCGTTTGGATTTTATCCGAAATTCGAAAAATTCATTGACATTAACGATAAGTAAACATATACTTGTAAAATAGGACAGCAATTTTCTGCTGATGACAGGAAAGAAGAGAAGATATGAACATCATGACGTTTAATACGCAGCATTGTTTGAACTACATAGAACGGAAGATTGATTTTCCGCTGATGGCGGGCGTGATCCGGCGTCTCGGGGCCGATATCGCGGGTCTGAACGAGATCCGCGCCAAAGGGCCGTCGAATCCGGATTTTGAAGATCAGACCGAGATTCTGTCGGAGCTGACCGGTCTTCCCTATTATTATTTCGCCAGGGCCATCGACGTGAAGGACGGAGGGCCTTACGGGAACGCGATCCTGAGCCGGTATCCCATCGCGGAGGCGGAGACGATCCCCATCCCGGATCCGGATGTGGAGGGAAAGGACCGCTCCTTTGAGTCGCGGTGTCTGCTCAGAGCCAGGCTTGCCAACGGGATCACCGTGCTTGTCACCCATTTCGGGCTGAACGCGTCCGAGCAGGCCTGCGCCGCGCGCACGGTCGCGGAGCACCTGGAGGAGTCGAAGTGCATCCTGATGGGGGATTTTAACGTCAGGCCGGACAGCGGGATCTTGGCGCCGATCCGGGAGCGGATGAAAGACGCCGCGGACGCGTTCCCCGGACCTTTGTTCAGCCGGCCGTCGGACGATCCGGACCGGAAGATCGATTACCTGTTCGTCAGCCGGGACATTGAGGTCCTGTCTGCCGATATTCCCGCCATCGTGGCCTCGGATCACAGGCCCCACACGGCGGTGATCCGGGTGGAGGGACTGGAAGACGCGTATGAGTAAAAACGACGGAGCGAGGAGGGCGTTTTGGCTGGGCGGCGTGTGCGCCGTCTCGTATCTGGCCGTGTACGCGGCGCGGAACGTCCTCAGCGCGTGCGCGCCCTCGATGGTGGAGGAGGGATTCTGCACCACGGGCTTTATCGGGACCCTGTCTTCCGCGTTTTTCCTGTGTTACGCGGTGGGGCAGCTGGTGAACGGGATCGTCGGGGACCGGGTCAAGGCGGGGACGATGCTGAGCGGTGGTCTGGCGCTGGCCGGGCTGTGCCATCTCGCGTTCCCGTATCTGTCCGGCCACCCGTACCTCGCGCTGACGGCCTACGGGCTGACGGGGTATTTCCTGTCCATGATCTACGGCCCTATGACGAAGGTATCGGCGGAGAGCATCGAGCTGGTTTACGCGGTGCGCTGCTGTTTTGTGTATACGTTCGTGGCCTATCTGGGCAGCCCGTTGGCGGGGGTCCTGACCGCCC
>CANQYH010000267.1 GCA_947628025.1 uncultured Lachnospiraceae bacterium
GCCGAGGGCGATCTTGACCTGCAGGCGCACGAGCTCCTCGGTGATGCTGTCGCGGGTGGATATCCGGATCTTCCAGACCCTGGGCGTGGACCTGACTTCAGAGCCGATCTACGAGCACAAAAAGATCTATCGCTGAAAGCCGGCCCTCAAAGCAAAAACGGACGGCCGCCGGCTGCATTTCTGCCAAAAACAACGGAAAGGCGCATACGATGAAACAGGAACCACTCGAGATACGGATGGCTTCGGAGGAGGACGCCGAAGCGCTGCTGGAGATATACCGGCCTTACGTAGAGAAAACGGCCATTACCTTTGAATATGCCGTCCCCTCGCCGGAGGAATTCCGCCGCCGGATCTGCACGACGCTTCGCCGGTACCCTTATCTGGCCGCAGTCATTCATGGACAGGTTATAGGTTACGCCTATGCTTCCGCATTTAAAGGGAGGGCCGCCTATGACTGGGCCGTGGAAACCTCCATCTACGTGGATCAAAACTGCCGCGGGAAGGGGACCGGCACCGCGCTCTACGGGGCTTTGGAAGAATGGCTCCGGCGGCAGCATATCCTCAATGTAAACGCCTGCATCACCTACCCGAATCCGGACAGCATCCGCTTCCACGAAAAGCTGGGCTACCGGACCGTGGCACATTTTACGAAGTGCGGCTACAAGCTGGGACGCTGGCACGACATGATCTGGATGGAAAAAATGCTGGGAGAGCATGAGATCCCGCCGCTGCCCGTGATCCCCGTAACCGAACTTCCTGACACTTACAGATGATCGCAACGCAAGCTTTTCAATATCACAGCTCAGAACTTCAGTTAAAGGAGGAACCATTTTATGAAAAGGCTGCGCTTATTATGTCTCGCGCTGTCTGCACTGCTGCTGGCGACGTTCTGCCTCCCCGCGCAGGCGGCCGCTGCAGAAGAGGAACCGGCGGAGATCCTCCGGGTAGGTTTTTTCGCTTTTTCCGGTTACCACACCATAGAGGAAGACGGACGCCGCAGCGGCTATGGATATGAATTTCTGCAGCGACTGGCGATCCACGGAGGCTGGTCCTACGAATATATAGGTTACGACAGTTCCTACGCCGGCGCCCTGGATATGCTGCGCAGCGGCGAAGTGGATATCGTCACCTCGGTCTCCAAAACGCCGCAGCGGGAAGAGGAATTTCTGTTCTCCGACCAGTCCATCGGCGTCAATGCCACCATTTTCACCGTAAAATCCGGGAACCAGGATATCGTGGAGGGGGACTACGCCACCTACGACGGCATCACCGTAGGGATGCTGGAGGGCAATTCCAAGAACGCCAATTTTGAACGCTTCGCGGCGGAACATGCTTTCACCTACGAGCCGGTATATTTCGCCGATCAGGACGAACTCACCGCCGCTCTTCAGAGCGGAGAAGTCGACGCCGCCGTGACCGGCAGCCTGCGTCTGCTGGAAAATGAATGGCTGCTGGAATCGTTCGACGCCAGTCCATTCTACATCTGCACCCGCAAAGACCGCACGGATCTGATGGCGCGGATCAACGCGGCCATCAACGATATGGACCTGCACGACCCCAACTGGAGAGATACCCTCCATGAGAAATACTACTCCACCGACCAGGGCGGCCTTATCATCATGAATGCCGGAGAACGGGCTTTCCTGGAGGAGCACCGCGCTTCCGGCGTTCCCCTGCGCCTGCTCTTCAATCCCGAGCGGATCCCTTACTGCTACTTCCGGGACGGTCAGGCCCAGGGCATCCTGCCGTCTATTTTCGACGCGCTGGCCCGGCGTCTGGGGCTGAATTATGAGTTTATCCCGGTCAAGGACCGGAATGAATATTATGCGCTCCGCGCGGAGGGGGCGGCGGATATCGTACTGGATTTTTCCGGCGACTATTACCTGGCGGAGGAAGAGGGCTATAAAATCACCGTTCCTTATTTCCAGACCAACTTCGCCCGTCTGACTCTGGACAGTTTCAGCGGGACGGTGAACCGTCTGGCGATCATGGACCGGACCGACACGGTCGACGCTCTGGTCGCCAGCCGCTATCCGGACGACGCCCTGATCCGCTACCCCACCACGGATGCCTGTGTACAGGCGGTCCTGGACGGCCAGGCCGACGCGACGATCCTCTACTCCTATACCGCCGAGCGGTACGTCCGGCAGGATGTCCGCAACCGGCTGACTTCCGTCGTTTTTGGGGAAACGTCCCTGTCCTACGCCGTAGGGAACAATGTCCATGGCGGCCGCTACCTGCTCTCCCTCCTGGACAAAGGAGCGGACAGCTTTACCGAAGCGGGGCTGGACGCCATCCTGTCGCGGGAGATCGACGCCGGCCGGGAGAACAATGTCAGTCTGACCGCTTTTCTGTACCGAAATCCCGTTTACAGCGTGCTGGCGGTCTTCTTCTTTCTCCTGCTTCTTTTCGCCCTGGCCATGCTGGCCGTGCGGACCCGCAATCAAAAGCGGCTGAAAGAAAAGATCGACCAGGCCACCCGCGAGCTGCAGGATAAGACGGAAGAACTGACCCGGGCCCTCCAGGCGGCGGACGCTGCCAACCAGGCCAAGACCACCTTCCTTAACAATATGTCCCATGACATCCGCACGCCCATGAACGCCATCATCGGCTATACGGCCCTGACCACCACCCATCTGGACAACCGGGAGCGGGCCCAGGACTACCTGGCTAAGATCGCCCAGGCGTCCAATCACCTGCTCTCTCTCATCAACGACGTGCTGGATATGAGCCGCATCGAGTCGGGCAAGGTGACCATCAACGAGCGTCCGGAGAACCTGGCGGAGATCCTGCAGAGCCTGCGCAATATCATTCAGTCCGACATCCACGCCAAGAATATGGAATTGTTCATCGACACCGTGGACGTGACGGACGAAGAGGTCTACTGCGACAAGCTGCGTCTGAACCAGATCCTGCTGAATCTGACCTCCAACGCCATCAAATACACTCCGGCAGGCGGCACGGTTGCCCTCCGCGTCACCCAGAAACCCTCCCGTTCCAAGGGGCGGGGACTCTATGAATTTCAGGTCAGCGACAACGGCATCGGCATGAGTCCGGAATTTGCCAGGACCGTATTCGATCCTTTCACCCGGGAACAGACCTCGACGGTGAGCGGCATCCAGGGCACCGGCCTGGGCATGGCGATCACCAAAAACATCGTGGACATGATGGGCGGTTCCATCAGTGTGAAGAGCGAGCAGGGAAAGGGCTCCACGTTTACCGTCGTTCTGGAACTGCGCTTCTCCGCCGCGCACCAGGAAATGGGCCCCATCGCGGAACTGAAAGGTTTCCGGGGCCTGGTCGTGGACGACGATATGGTCTGCTGCCAGAGCGTGTCCAAGATGCTGCGGCAGATCGGGATGCGGGCGGAATGGGCCCCGTCCGGCCGGGAAGCCATCGCGCGCACCACGGAGGCCGTGGAGCTCGCCGACCCGTTTGAGGTCTATATCGTGGACTGGTCCATGCCGGAACTGAGCGGCATCGAAACCGTCCGGCAGATCCGCCGGATCGTCGGCCAGGACTCTCCCATTATCCTCATGTCCGCCTACGACTGGTCCGACATCGAGCAGGAAGCCCGCCAGGCCGGCGTCACCGGCTTCATCAGCAAACCGCTTTTTGCCTCCGACCTGCACCATACCCTGGAACGCAGTCTGGGACGGGCCGCGGACGACGTTCCCGTGAAAGAAAGCGCGCTTCCGCAGGAGGAGAACTTCGCGGGCAAACGCATTCTCCTGGCCGAGGACAACGAGCTCAACCGGGAGATCGCCGCCGAGATCCTGCAGGAGGCCGGCTTCCTGATCGAATGTGCCGAAAACGGCCAGCAGGCCTGCGACATGGTCCGCAGCTCCGAGCCGGGCTATTACAACCTGGTCCTGATGGACATTCAGATGCCCATCATGGACGGCTACGCGGCCACCCACGCCATTCGCGCCCTGGAAAATCCGGCTCTGGCCAGCCTGCCCATCATCGCCATGACCGCCAACGCGTTCGAAGAGGACCGGGAACGGGCCCTGGAAGCGGGCATGAACGGCCATCTGGCCAAGCCCATCGACCTGGCCAAAATGATGGAACTGCTGAGGGACCTGTTCAGCGGGAAAGGCTGAGAGAACGATTCCGCTTTTCCCCAGGCCGGAAAAACATCCCTGTGTCCACGCCCTCATGTTCCAGCAGCCAGATCTTTTTATCCAGCCCTCCGGCGTATCCGGTCAGGCCGCCGTCCGTCCCCACGACCCGGTGGCAGGGGATCAGGATCGAGATGGGATTATGGGCCACCGCGTTTCCCACGGCCTGCGCGGACATGGGGCGGCCCAGTTTCTCCGCCGCTTCCGCTGCGATCCGCTTATAGGTCGTCACCTGGCCGCAGGGGATCCGGCTCAGCCTTCATGATGAGGTTCCCCAGCTCCCCCATGTAGACGCCGTCC
>CANQYH010000268.1 GCA_947628025.1 uncultured Lachnospiraceae bacterium
GGACCGCCTTGCCCTCCATGACCGGGATCGCCGCCTCCGCACCAATGTTGCCCAACCCCAGAACCGCGGTGCCGTCGCTCACGACGCCTACCAGATTGCTTTTGGCCGTATATTTGAACACATTCTTTTTATCTTTCGCAATCTCCCTGCAGGGCTCGGCCACACCGGGCGTATAAGCAGTGCTCAGATCGTCCCTGGTTTCCAGACGCACCTTGCTGACGACTTCGATCTTTCCTTTATGCTCGCTGTGAAGTTTCAGCGCTTCCTCATAATAATTCATGGTTATGTTTCTCCTCATATTCATATGTAATCCGGACAGGCCGGAAAACCAATTCCCGCTTGCCCGAAAATACAGCCGCTCCGCCTGCCGGACTCCATGCCGCAATACTGTATTTTACCATGCCGTGATTCTCATGTAAAGAAAAAGAAACGCGGTTCGCGCATATTTTCACGCGTGGCCGCCGTTATGTTCTGGATCCGGATTCTCATGGATTCAGCGAAACCACGGATCCCGCGTATCCGAAACCTCCAGGCGGAAACGGCCGTCTGTGTACTCCAGGAGGTTCAACGATGCGGGTCCCACAATGGGAACGGAACCGCCTTCGAAATCCGCCCCGACCGCCTCTGCCATCACGGCTTTCAGGATCATCCCGTGGGCCGCCAACAGGACCGTCTGTCCCTTATACTCCTCCAGACAGCGCTTTAAGACGCCCGCGGCACGTCCGCACAGGGCCTGCGCGGATTCCATGCCCGGATACTGTCCGTCGGGATATCTCTCCTGCCTCTGCTGCGGCGTGGATCCCTCAGCCTCTCCGAAACTGCGCTCGGTCAATTCCGGCCATATCACGATATGTTCCGCCGGGTATCCGATGGCCTCCGCGACGATCTCCGCGGCGGTCCGCGCCCGGATCAGCGGACTGGCAAGAATCGCCTGGACCGGCACGTTCCGGCTGCGGAATTCCTCCGCCGTCCGCCGGACCTGAACGAGCCCGTTTTCATTCATCGGGATATCCTGTCGTCCCTGCGCCCGGCCCTCCCGGTTCCAGTCGGTTTCCCCATGGCGCAGCAAATAGATCTTCATGTCTTTTCCTCTTTTCCCGGGCCCGCGCCGCGTTCCCATTTTACTGCCCGAAGAATGCGTTGATCCCGTCCAGAAGCCCCGCCGCCAGCGTATCCAGCGCGCTGTCCGAATGGTCCGAAACTTTATCGCCCAGTTCGATATCCACGGACGGTATCGTAGAATAGGAGGTCTGGGTCAGATCCATGTCCATGGTTCCGTTGGAAAAGATCTTCACACCGGCGTTTTTCAGACCCGCGATCAGGCTCTCGCCCAGGGCATGGTGCTGCTGCCAGTGGGACTTCACCGGCTCCATATCGCGGTAGCCGCCCGCGTCCGGAGAGGTCATATAGAACGCCCCCTTGTCCCGAGTCGAGGAATCCCAATGGAGCGCAATATGGCAGTCTGCATTCTGATTGGCGATCACGGTGCGGGCAATATTATCCAGCTGGACGTCGCTGCTTTCCCGGACCATCAGCACGTCATAACCGGCCGCCAGGAGCTTCGCTTTCAATTTCAGAGCCAGCGCCAGCGTGACCTCGGCTTCAGGCGTGCCGTCGGAAAAGGTCATGCCCGTGGAGATCGCCGAAGAATAGACGGCCCCCGCGGCGTTGGTGCCTCCCGTAACCTTGGGAGACCCGTCAGGATGGCTCAGAGTCTGCTCGGAACTGCCGCCTTTGGTGCCGTGACCGGCGTTGACGCAGACGGTGATCCCCTTGCGTTCGGCCGCTTCGGACCGGTAAAGCGTGGCGGAACCGGAATGGACTTTCGAAAAATCCGCATATTCCCAATCAGGATCGAGACTGATCGTGCCGGACGATGCCCCGGCTGCAGGCTGGTCCGCCGCCGTGCTTTCATCCGCGGCCGCGGGCTGATTCGCTGTCTCGGTTTCATCCGAAACCGCCGGACTGCTCTGTGTCTCCGGCTGCTCCGCGGAAAGATACTCGGTCGCGGCATAGTATTCGCCGTCCCCGTAAACGATCCGGCTCCATTCCGCGCCGTAAGCCACGCGCCGGACGGAATCGCCGCGGTTCAGCGTGCCCACCACCTGGCTGGAGGTGCTGTAAGAGGCCCGGACATTCAGCACGCTGGCCGTCACATATACCGTCTCGTCCCGGTTCTCAAACACCAGAGACGGATCGCCTCCTGCCGTACTTTCCTCCTGCGGCGCCGTGGTCTCCTCCGGGACCCAAGTGCTCTCTCCCTCTGTCCCGGCCGGGTCTTCTTTCCCCTGCGGGTACACCGTGTCGATGTCGATCGTTCCCTGCTGGGGACTTCCGGCCACCGGAGATCCCCCGGCAGAAAGCGCATCTCCCCGCGCCGCACTGCCCGCCGCCCCGGCGGAAGTGGTCTCGATCTCAATGCGCTTGTGCCTGGTCTGGCAGCCGCCCAACAGCAGAGACGCCGCCAGCAGGGCTATCCCGGCCGCCGCTGCCGTCTTCTTTTCACACCATGTCATTTTCATCCATTTCATCATTCTCACCGTCTCTTTCCTCATAACATGTCCTCGGAAAAGATGTTCTAATCTTTTTAGAGAACCAGTTTCTATCCCAAAGCATTACGCGTTCTTTCCTCAGATTAACTTTCTCCCAAAAGCACCTTTAGTTCTTTCTTCGGAACGCTTCTTTCCTAAAACGCTCTCCAAACTTTTTTGCAGGCCAGCTCTGTCCTAAAACGCTCCCTGACCTTTTTCTACGGACCGGTGCTATCTTAATACGCTCCCGGACCTTTCTCTGTAGACCAGCTCTATCCTAAAACGTTCCCGGGCTTTTCTTTTCAGACCAGTTTTCTTCTAAAGTACTATGCGGCCCTTTTCTGCGGACCGGCTTTCTTCTAAAATATTACGCGGCCCTTTTCTGCGAACCAGCTAGCTCCTAAAATATTACGCGGCCTTTTTCCTCGGACCAGTTTTCTCCTAAAATACTACACGGTCCTTTCTGCAGACCGGCTGGCTCTTTCCTTAAACACTCCGCGATTTTTCGTATTCTTCATTCAGCACCGTCCGCGCCAAAAGCTCCGCAGCACTTTTCACCGCAGCACCCTCACAGGATCACGCCGCCTCCGAGCACATATTCTCCGTCATAAAACACCACAGCCTGCCCCGGCGTGACCGCCCGCTGCGGCTCGTCGAAACGGACCCGGACCGTATCCTCTCCCGCCTCTTCGATCTCGCAGGGCGCTCCCCGGTGGGCGTAGCGGATCTTCGCCGTAACCTTTTTAACCTCTCCATGCAGGCCATCCACAGCCATCCAGTTTATGCGGTTACAGGTCAATGTGTCCGAAAATACATCCTCCGCCTCGCCGATCACGACCTCGTTGGTCTCCGGCCGAATCTCCGTCACGAACACCGGATGCCCCATCGCCAAGTTCAACCCTTTCCTCTGGCCGATCGTATACCGGCTGATCCCCTGATGCCTGCCCAGCACATGTCCCTGCCGGTCCACAAAATTCCCCTCGGGCATACAGACGCCGGCCGTCTCGCGGATAAAACGCGCATGATCGTGATCGGGAATAAAACAGATCTCCTGACTGTCCGGTTTATGGGCCACGCCGATCCCGATCCGTTCCGCGATCTTACGAATCTCTTCCTTATGGTACCGCCCTACCGGCATCAGCGTATGCTGAAGCTGCCGCTGGGTCAGGTTGTAAAGCGCATAGGTCTGGTCCTTGGCCGCGGTCACCGAGGTCCGCACCGCGTATCTCCCGTTGGGCAGCTTCTCCACGCCGGCGTAATGGCCGGTCGCGATATAATCCGCCCCGATCTCCAGGCTGCGGCTCAGAAGCGATTCCCATTTCACGTACCGGTTACAGGCGATGCAGGGGTTGGGGGTCCGGCCATGGATATATTCGTCGACGAAATAGTCGATCACATTTCTTTTAAATTCTTCCCTGAAATTCATCACATAGTAAGGGATCCCCAGCTTCCAGGCCACCCGCCTGGCGTCCTCCACGGCGCTCAGCCCGCAGCATCCGCCGTTTTCCGACTGTGTATCCGCGTCCTCCGCCTGCCAGATCTGCATGGTCACTCCCACTACGTCGTAACCCTGCTCCAGCAAAAGCCACGCCGCCACCGAGGAATCCACGCCGCCGGACATGCCGACGACCACCTTTTCTTTTCTTTTCATAAATGCTTCCGCTTCCTGGTCCTGTAATCGGGAACCGCCGCCCGTCTCCATCAGTATAACACAGCGCGACCCGCTTTTCCAGCCTTATCCTGACAATAAATCCCAATATCGACCATATCGCCCTGCGTCAAACCATGGTTTCCGGCCAGCCACCCGAGTTTGCCACTTGCCAGTTGATTCCAATTAAAATTTTTCCTTATTTTGCAAGGTTTTTCTTGCTTTTTTTAT
>CANQYH010000269.1 GCA_947628025.1 uncultured Lachnospiraceae bacterium
GAAGCAAGCGCCCCGGCATAAAAACGATAACATTTTTTGATCATAGCACACCTCCGACAATTTCATCCGCGACGCGGACGAGCTCTTTCAGCCTGACAAGCTCTTTTTCCGCAATCTCTTTTCCCTGCGCGGTGATCCGGTATTCCCTCTTCCGCCCCTCCTGCCCGCCGCAGGGCGCGATCCAGCCTTTTTCCTGCAACGTATTCAGCGCGCCGTACAATGTGCCCGCCCCCAAGCACAGCCGCCCTCCCGTCTTTTCCTCGATAAACTGCATGACGGCATACCCATGTTTCGGGGAATAAAGGGAGAGCAGGATATAAAACGTCACTTCGGTCAGCGCGCCGCCTTTTACATGATCCCGCACCGTAGGTACCTCCTTATTACGGTTACTGTAATAAATATATCACTAACCGTAATAGCTGTCAAGCGTCCGTTTGACATTTTTGAGGCGGAGCGGTATAATGGGGGGAGGGAAAAAGAAACAACATTTTTTATCGAGAGAACTATCATGGATGAAATTATAAAGTATGGTCATGCTGTCGCTATAATAAAACAGGCGATTGAAGAAAGCAGATACAGAGCGGCAAAAGCCGGAAACTCCGAAATGCTTTCTCTGTATTATGGAATTGGGAAATATGTCTCTGAAAATACACGGAACGGTTCCTGGGGAACGGACGCTATCCGCAGCATTTCCAATCAATTACAGAAAGCATTGCCGGGATTGCGCGGTTATTCAGAAAGCAACATAAAGAACATGCGGCAATTCTATGAAGAATGGCGGCCGTTTGTAAATCGCCAGCCATCGGCTGACGATTTAGAAGTGGATGGCAAATGCCTGCTTACGGAAATCCGCCAGCCATCGGCTGGCGAATTGGATTGGAATGAGTTTTTGTCCCTCGGATTCAGTCATCATATGGAAATCATTTCAAAAACCAAGGATTATAACGAGCGTATTTTCTATATACACCATTGTTCCATTCACGCCTGGAACAAATACACTTTGAGGGAATATATCAAGGCAGACCTTTACCAGAACAGATCCTCCCTGCCGAATAATTTCGATCAGGCCCTGTCTCCTGCACAATATGCCATCAAAGCTACAAAAACATTCAAAGAGAATTATTTTCTCGATTTTATCAATATTGAAAATCTCGGCGAGCCGGAGGAAGAGATTGACGAACGTGTAATTGAGAATGAAATAGTCAAAAATATCAAGGATTTCATCGTGCATTTCGGTACTGATTTTATATTTATGGGGAATCAGTATCGAATCGAAATAGCCGGAGAAGAAATGTTCATCGATTTATTATTTTTTAATCGCGAACTGAACTGCATGGTAGCCGTAGAACTGAAGAACGGCAAATTTAAACCAATTTATCTCGATCAGTTAAATACGTATCTTTCCGTTTTGGACGATACTGTAAAAAAGCCTCACGAAAATCCCTCCATCGGATTGATCTTGTGTAAAGATATGAATAAACCGTTCGTAGATTATGTGATTCGTGATTATGATAAACCGATGGGAGTTGCTACCTATTATACATCAAAGGATATGTCGGAAAAAATGAGGAAAGCTCTGCCCGATGTGAAAGACCTAAAACATCTGCTGGAATCGTAAAATATCCATCCTTTGGCTCATACTACATCGAAGACCGAGGTAACCGCAAATGACCGTCTACCATATGAGCGACACGCTTCATTTAAATACAGAGCTGGCCGCGAACTACAAGAAAAACTGGGAGCTGGCCGAGCCGTTCGTGCAGGCCTTGGAGAAAAGCGAGACCTGCTTTTACAGCGTCTATTTCTCCGCCAAGTTTATGAGCGAGGCCCTGGACCGGTTCGGAATGGCGGACATGCAGACGGACTATGTCAAGTGGGCGGCGGAGGGCGTTTTCGAGTACATCCGCAGAAAAGAGTTTCCCCAGAGCTGCTGCCGCTTAAAGAGCAATTACTATTTTGACAGCGTTGCCGCCTGCCGCGAGCTGTTTGAGATCGACTGGGGCCGGGCGGACGCCTCAGAACGCGCCGGGATCCGGTTGTTCGAGGTCGAGCTCTCGGCCGCCCACGCGGAGCGGCACGATATGCGCCTGTTCGACCAGGCGTACGACGATCTGTGGGAAAGCGGCGATCTAACCGGCGCCGCCGGCTATGCGCGCCGCTACTTCGGGGGCGGCCAGACCGAATATCCGATCTGGGAGATCGTCAGCGATCAGAAAGCCGTGGCCGTCCGCGATCTGACGGAATACCTGCACAAATAAAAGAGCGGACCGGGAGCCAGCCAAGGGTTCCCCGTCCGCTTTCTTTGTAAATCGGATCCAAAATAGTTCCAAAACAACGGCCGTATCTCCGCCGCTTACTGCTCCGCCTTGATCGTAAAGGCCGCCACGCTGCAGGCGGGAAGCACCGCGGAAAAACCGTCCGCCGTCGTGCAGATCCCCTGCATGACCTGGGGTTTCACGGTCTCCGGCGCGTCGAAGCTGTTGAAATCGCCCGTGGCTCCGGTCAGGACCGTGCCCTCTACGCTGCCGCGGACGCCGATTCCGGACCACATCACCTCGATGGGAGCCGCTTCCGTGCCGCTCAAGTTCGCCACGGTCAGAAGCACCGTCCCGTCTTTCGCCTCGCTGGCCGATACATGGATGTTCGGGGCCTTGTCCTTGTCCGTGCCCACCAGATGCGTCTCCGCGTAGGTCTCCAGCTGCTTCGCGCCCTGGTGTCCCTTATACATATGGAACACATGGTAGCTGGGCGTCAGGACCATCTTTTCTCCCTCGGTCAGCACCATGGCCTGGAGCACATTGACGGTCTGGGCGATATTGGCCATGACCACCGTGTCGCAGTGGTCGTTGAAGATGTTCAGGTTGATCGCGGCCACCAGCGCGTCGCGCATGGTGTTCTGCTGATAGAGGAAGCCGGGAACGGTGCCGGGCTCTACGTCGTACCAGGTCCCCCACTCGTCCACGACCAGCCCCAGACGGCCCTTGGGATCCGCCAGACGCATGACGTTCGTATGGTTCTCCACCAGTTCTTTCATATACAGGGTCTTGCGCAGGACGCTGTAATACTCTTCCTCCGTAAATCCGGTCGCGGCGCCTTTATGGTTCCAGTCGTCGCTGGGCAGCGTATAATAATGAAGGGACAGCGCGTCCACGAACCGGCCTGCCTGCCGGGCCACGGTCTCGGTCCATTTGTAATCGTCCACGTTCGCGCCGGACGCGATCTTAAAGATCCGGTGGTCATGGCTGTAATTGCGCAGGTAGGTAGAATACTGGCGGCACAGATCGCCGTAAAACTCCGGGCGCATATTGCCGCCGCAGCCCCAGGCCTCGTTGCCGATACCCCAGTATTTCACGTTCCACGGCTCCTCGCGTCCGTTCTCCCGGCGCTTATCGGCCATCGGAGAAACGCCGCCCATATTGCAGTATTCGACCCAGTCAGAAAATTCCTGCACCGTACCGGAACCTACGTTGCCGGAGATATAGGCCTCGCAGCCCAGCTGGCGGCACAGCTCCAGAAACTCATGGGTACCGAAGGAATTGTCCTCGGTCACGCCGCCCCAGTTGGTATTGACGATGGTCTTGCGGTTCTCCTTCGGGCCGATGCCGTCCTGCCAGTGATAGGTATCGGCAAAGCAGCCGCCGGGCCAGCGCAGCACCGGGATGTCGATGTCCTTTAAGGCCTTTACGACGTCGGTGCGCATGCCGTTTACATTCGGAATGTCGGAATCCTCGCCCACATACAGGCCGCCGTAGATGCAGCGTCCCAGATGCTCTGAGAAATGTCCGTAAATGTTCTTGTTGATGGTTCCTTTGGAACGGTTTCCGTTGATAATGATACGCATATAACTTATCCTCCTTCAGGCTGACCGGCACGTCGGATACGCGGCCGGTATCGTGGTCTGATTCATAAATTTATCTTACACTATACACAGATGTTTTTCCAGTGTTTTTTCAAAATTTCTAAAATAATTTACATTCATCTTAAGCCATCCATTTTCATTTCCCCATTTACAGTCACAAATCTTTCATGTTATACTGGATGTGACAGAGCGGGGTCTTTGAACGTGCAGACTGAAGTGATCTTCTATCCGGATCCCCGCAAGAAATCATTTTCAAGAAAGGATGCAAAGCCTATGGAACATTACTATCAGCCAGAGATCGAATGCGCCTCCCGCGAGCAGATCCGCGCATGGCAGGACGAGCGTCTGGTAAAGACCGTGAAGCACGTGTATGACAACGTGGAATTCTACCGGAAGAAGATGGAAGCAGCCGGCGTGACCCCCGACGACATTAAGTCCGTAGACGACTTACATAAGCTGCCCTTCCTGACCAAGGACGATCTGCGTGACGCCTATCCCTACGGCCTGCTTGCCAGACCGCTGTCCGACTGCGTCCGCATCCAGTCC
>CANQYH010000270.1 GCA_947628025.1 uncultured Lachnospiraceae bacterium
CAAGCTGGTGGGACCGGAGGTCTTTGTAGGCGATGTCGTCACGTATGAGATCAGCTGGAAGAATTACACGAATAAGGAGCAGACGGTTACCGTGCGCGACGTGTTGGACGATAACGTAGAGTTTGTGTCCGCTGCTCCGGAAGCTAGCTGTGAACAAAATGAGGAAGGTCATTGTGTGGTCACCTGGGATCTGGGCAAAAAGCTTGCAGGCGCAAGCGGAACGGTCACTCTGAAAGTGAAAGTCCTGCCGGGCGCGTCGCTCGTTGGCTCTGTCAGCAATACGGCCCAGGTGAGGATCGGAAACGATTCGTGGCAGAAGACAGAGGAGATTGAGAACCCGACGCCGCAGCAGCACAAGACAGAAACCGAGATCAACGGAGAAACTCAGTCTGCCGAGCAGTTCAAATCCGACGGACAGGGCAATGTCGATGGTCCGCGCGTGAATGTGGGCGATACGATCGAATACCGGATCGACTGGGAGAATTACGAGTCGGACGATGCGGTCGTGATAGTGACCGACCCGCTGGATCCCGGCGTGGAGTTCGTGAGCGCTTCGTATGATGGGCTGACGCTTGAGGCCGGCGATGAGGACGGCGTGGTTTACGATGAGGAGTCGGAAGACAAAGTTCCGTCAATCACCTATACCAATAAGGACCACACGGTTGTCTGGAATCTGGGTGTCCAGGAAGCGGATGCCGCAGGAGAGCTGTATCTGACCGTGCGTGTGACCGAGGACGCACTGGAGAAGACGCATCCCGACGGAAACGGCAGCGAGGTGGAAAACCAGGCGGAAGTCCAGGTAGGGAATAATCCGGCAGTCTCCACCGAAAAAATCACGAATCCGCTGACGCCGGATAAGGTAGAAACAGATCCGGGCGAGGGCGTGCTGGTGGGCATAGGCGATGAGATCACCTACGAGATTTACTGGCAGAATTACAAGTTCGAGGAGGCGGAGGTAATTGTAACAGACCGCCTGGACAACGGATTAGATTTGGTAGATGCGTCGGCGCCTTATGACTATGATGAGACGACGCGCACGGTAATTTGGGACCTGGGTACGCGGGAAGCGCTGGAATCCGGAATCCTCGAACTGACGGTCAAGGTGAATAAAAACGCCTCCAAGTATTGGGCCTACGGCAACGGGGACAGCGTCGTTAAAAAGGACGACGAAAAAGATCATCAGGTCGTCAATAAGGCGGGCGTAAAGGTCGGCAGCGACCCGGTGGTCTACACCAGAGTCGTAGAGAATCCGACGCCGGAGAAGACCTGGGTAGATCCTCCCAAAGATTCCGAAGATGGCACAGTGACGGTCGGAAGCGAGGTCACCTTTAAGGTATACTGGAAGAACGGACTGAATGTACCGGCTGAAGTGACGGTCACAGACCGCTTGGATGATGGACTCGATTTCCTGAGTGCGGATCATTCCGGCGTCTATGGTGTCAATGAATCCGGGGAGCGCATGGTGACATGGAATCTGGGAGAGCAGCCGGCCGGCAAAGACGGTTGGGTAAGCTTTACAGGCAGAATCAATGACAAGGCGGAGATATACTGGGATGAGTATGAGTATGGTCCGGAATCCGCCGAAGAGGATTATGATTACAGGATTCTGAATCAGGCTCGCGTGACGGTCGGTAATTATCCGGAAGTAAAGACAAACGTAGTCGAAGTTCCGGTTCCCGACGTCAAGAAAGAAGAAGTAGGTGGTGATGCTTATCCTGGTTATCCAGAGGCCGGAGACCAGGTAACGGACGGCGACCACATTATGTATGAGATCACCTGGCAGAACCGGGAGTATAACGAAGCCGATGTGATCATCAAGGATCCTCTGGACGAGGGCGTGGATTTTGTGGCAGCCGGGTTCGGCGAAAGTGAGACAGGCGATACTTCGGAGATTGAACTGCAGGCGACGACCGGGTCGAACACCCGCAGAAATACGATAAAGGTAGCGACGCCCTCGAACGCGGCTACGGAGTATGAGATTGAATATAATAAGGATACTCATACGGTCATCTGGAGGCTGTTTGACCGCGCGATCAAAGCGATCGGCAAGGTGTGGCTGGAAGTTGTGGTGAATAAGAACGCCGAAGAGTATTGGCATCCGGATAATTCTCCGCAATGGGAGGGCGCGAGTACGCCTAAGACGGGTAACGAACCGGATGACAACCGTGTCCGCAATCAGGCCGGAGTAAAGGTCGGCAATAAGGCGGAGGTCAAGACGGAGATCGTCGAGAATCCGCTGAATCCGGAGAAGACCGAGACAGAGATCGACGGCGACGATGTGACCTATCGGGTCGAGAGCCAGGAAAATGGTGTACTGGTATATCCGAATGTGGGTTATGGACAGGAGATCACCTATGAGATCACCTGGCAGAATCATACGTCGGAGTCTGCGGCGGTCAAGATCGTGGATAGACTGGATCCGGGCGTGGAATTTGTCCGGGCCACGGATGGAACCGGAAATACGTTGGAGAGCGGAGAAAGTCTCACGCCGAGCGTCAAAGTAGACGACGATATGGTTCCGGCTATCGAATACGATCAGGACAATCATACTGTCATCTGGAACCTGGGCGAAAAGGATGCTGGAGTACGCGGCAGGGTCAGCCTGACGGTAAGGGTTACCGAGAAAGCTTATAACGGCGAGAATGATGTGATAAATTACGGAGATGTCTATCTGAATGACGAGTACGATAATACTACGAACACTGTCAAAAATGAAGTAACGGACGGTAGCCTGACGCTGAAAAAGAGAGTAGAAAGCAAGGAGGACGAAGAAAACAAGTACTTTACTTTCACCGTGAAGCTGAAGAACGGAAACGGCGCGCTTTTAAGCGGAGAATTTGAATGGAAAGACGGAAAGGGTATTTATCATAAAGACGATAAGATGGTCTTTACATTCGGGGAAACCGAATTTGAACTTGGCGACAAGGAGAGCGTGACGATTCTGGGCCTGCCGAAGGGCACTCGATATACGATTACGGAGAGCGATAACGAGGGTTACTTTGTGAGCTGGTTGGGAGATGCTGAAGAGTCCGGCGAACAGAGCGATACCGTAAGCGGAGTGATCCAGAGCGGTGTGGAATCAAAAGTCACCTGTACAAACCGCAAGGAAACCTACAAACCGGAAAAGACGGAAGTAACGCCGGGCAATGGTGAGACGGTACACAAAAACCAGGAGATCACATACAGGATTTCCTGGAAGAATACCAATCCTGAG
Source organism: uncultured Lachnospiraceae bacterium (assembly GCA_947628025.1). Lineage (GTDB taxonomy): Bacteria > Bacillota > Clostridia > Lachnospirales > Lachnospiraceae > UBA3402. The sequence goes on from CANQYH010000270.1 coordinate 3,215, forward strand.
AGCGCCTGGGTGGAAGTTACCGATCCGCTGAGAGAGGGTCTGGATTTTGTCAGCGCACGCTTTGGCAGGGGCGACAATGAGAGCGCCGGCGACGTGATACTGACGGCCGGTTCGGATTCCATTACGGACGGCGATGTCACGATCAAGTACGAGGACGGCGAGGCTTATGAGGAAAACGGGATTACGAAGTACAAAGGCGGCGTCGTGACATGGACTCTGGAAAACCGCGAAGCAGGAGAAACGGGATACGTATATTTGACAGTCAGAGTCAATAAGGACGCGGAACAGAAAGTTGAGAACCAGGCGACGGTGCAGGTGGAGAATCATGCTGAGCAGAAGACGGGAATTCCTGAGAACCCGGTAGAGCCCGAGGAGCCGGAAGAGACACCGCACAAGACGGAACTCACGCCGGGCGACGGAGAGCTGGTGAGCGTGGGAGATACGATCGAATACGAGATCACCTGGCAGAACCCGTACGACAAGGCCGCGAACGTGGTCATCCGCGATACGCTGGATAAGGGCTTGACGTTTGTAAGCGCAGATACGGGTGGCGTGTATGACGCGTCGACGCGTACGGTGACCTGGACGATCGAAAATGCGGCGGCCAATTCAGAGGGCAGCGTGAAGCTGACCGTGCGGGTCAACGAGAATGCGCTGGAGAGATACATGGTTGATAACCAGGCGTCCGTAAGGGTCGGGGAGCACGCTGAGCAGAAGACGGAGAAGCCGGAGAACCCGGTAGAACCCGAGGAACCGGAAGAGACACCGCATAAGACGGAACTCACGCCGGGCGACGGAGAGCTGGTGAGCGTAGGAGATACGATTGAATACGAGATCACCTGGCAGAACCCATACAATGAGTCTAGGAACGTGATTATCCGCGACCCGCTGGATCCGGGCGCGACGTTCGTAAGTGCAGATACGGGTGGCGTGTATGACGCATCCACGCGAACGGTAACCTGGACGATCAAAGATGCGGCGGCGAATTCAGAGGGCAGCGTAAAGCTGACCGTGCAGGTCAACGAGAACGCGCTGGAGAAATACATAGTTGAGAACCAGGCGTATGTAAAGGTCGGCAATAATCCTGAGAAAGCGACGGAGAAGCCGGAGAACCCGCTGGAGGGACCGCACAAGACGGAGGTAACGCCGGGCAACGGAAAGGAAGTTTC
>CANQYH010000271.1 GCA_947628025.1 uncultured Lachnospiraceae bacterium
GTTGCCGCCGACTGCACCGCGTACGCCTACGGCAATTTCCACAATGATTTTATCCGCAACCGGATCACGCTGATCGGCTGTCCGAAGCTGGATATGACGGATTACGCCGAGAAACTGACGCAGATCATCGGCCAAAACGATATCGAGAGCGTAACCGTCGTCCGGATGCAGGTGCCTTGCTGCGGCGGCATCGAAAACGCGGTAAAGCGGGCGCTGCAGGCGAGCGGCAGGTCCATCCCGTGGAGCGTTGCGACGGTCTCCACGGACGGCCGGATCATCGGTTGATCCGAAAAAAGACTGTAACATGGATCCGCCTCGCTTCCAGAACGGCGCGCAGGCGGTATTATGGGGCTGGTTTACAGAAAATGTAGGCCGGCCCCGTTTTCTTTTTGGACAAATCTGCCACTCACATCAGAAAACACGTCTGTCTGGGAAAACGCAATAAAAATAAACTTCCAGTTTTCTGATCGATCGAATCCATTCCCGGAAGTCGGATCTTAACCTATGAAGAAACGCCAGACCTGAATGATTGATACTCTAATCATAAAAAAACGGTCGTAGAGTAGCCAACTCTACGACAGCTTCTTCCAATCTCCAATCGCTTTACCAAAAGGATTGTACAAAAAAACAGGCAGTTTGTCAATACCGTTTGCCTGAAAACCGCAACCATTGTTGTCAACTATTTCATTAAGAGGGAGATCGTTACCATGCTGGAAAAGGAAAATGTTTTTTATCTGGAAAAAGAATCGCAATGGGAAAGGCAGTACATCATCGAGAGGATGGAAGACGGAAGATTTGCTCTCCTGGCGCGCAGGCCGGAAGTCTGCGGCTCATCGCCGGCTGCCCGGACGGCCGGCCCATTGGCGGAAATCGTAGAGAAATGGCTGGACGCGGTCAGATACCAGGTGAAAGAATCCACGTACGTGAAGTACTGGAACCTGGCGCATTCTTATATCATCCCTGAACTCGGCGCGGCGGAATGGCACGCGCTGAACCGGGAAACGGTGGAAAAATTCTGCAGTAAAATGCTTTCTTCCGGCGGAAAAGGACAGCGCGGACTCTCCGCGAGGACGGTCTCGGACGTCATGTGCGTGCTCCGGCAGATATTTCGTTACGCTTCCGACCGGGGGATCGACATTCCATTTAATATTTCATCCATCACGGTAAAAAAAGAACAGAAAGAAATGAAGATCCTGACCGCAAAAGAGCAGAACAAGCTGTACCGGCACCTCCGCCGCAACGGTTCGGACCGGAACCTGGGGATCCTGATCTGTATGTTCGCGGGCCTGCGGCTGGGAGAAATCTGCGCTCTTAAGTGGGAGGATATCTCATTTTCGGAACAGACCATCTATGTCCATCAGACCATGCAGCGGATACAGACGAAAGACGATTCGGAGAGAAAGACAAAGATCATTATCACATCGCCCAAGAGCGGAAATTCCGTCCGGAAGATCCCGATCCCCGGAGAGCTCATGAAAATCCTTTTTTCCTACCGGGAAAACCGGAAAGGCTACGTCCTGACCGGCCGTCCGGACGCGTTTGTGGAACCGCGAACAATGGAACGGCATTTCGAAAAAATTCTTCAGCAGGCGGGGATCGAGCGCGTCAATTTCCACGCGCTCCGCCATACCTTTGCGACCCGGTGCGTAGAAATGGATTTTGATATAAAATGCCTGAGCGAGATTTTAGGCCATGCGAATGTGAATATCACCCTGAACCGATACGTCCATCCTACGATGGAACTGAAACGAAGCAACATGCAGAAGCTATCGGCGCTGCTGGCTGTCAACGGATGGGCCGAACCTTTATCGTAGAGTTGGCTACTCTACGACATGACCTGCCATCTTTACCGGCTGATCCGAAACCAGGATGCGTACCGGCTGAGATTATTATACTTCCATAATCCTGTTTGGAGGAACCACTGCTTTATTAAAACAAAACCTGGATGGGACTCGTGAGCCTTGGGAGACGTTTCTGCTGAAAGGGGTTATAACGGCCACAGCGATCCGCACCGTCCGTCAAGGGCGGGGGTGGGGTGGCGGAGCCTGCCTGTCCGAACGGATCAGGCAGGATGGCGAAGCCTGCTCTTCCGAACGGATCAGGCGGGATGGCGAAGCCTGCTCTTCTGAACGGATCGGGCAGGATGGCGAAGCCTACCCTTTGGAAGAGGCGACGGTAGTTAGAGAAAACCTGCGGCGTCCCCTTTTTTCTGAAAGAAAGAGCTCGTCCGGGTTCTGCAAAGACAAAAAGAGACAGAAAGGGAGCGCGCCGGTTATGCTGTGGTACGCGGTACAAACTTATACGGGAAGAGAAGAAAAGCTGGCGGAGATGATCCGCCGCATGGCGCCGCCGGAATATGCGGGAGAATGTTTCGTGCCCTATTTCGAGCAGCTGCACTGCTGGCGCCAGCAGAATCAGATCCGCGTGCTGCGGCTGTTTCCCGGATACCTCTTCCTCTCCTCCGACGATGTCCGCAGCCTTTTCCAGTGGCTGAAAAAGCTTCCGGCCATGTCGAAGATCATGACGGCCGGGGCGTTTGAATTTACCCCGATGTACGACGGGGAAGCGGACTTCCTCCTGCGAATGATGGACCGCGACCGCATCGTGCGCCTGACCTATGTGGCGACCGACGGAAAGGACCGCGTAACGTACCTGTCCGGGCCCCTGGAAAAATGCAGGGAGCAGATCCGGGACTACCAGTTCCGCAAGCGGTACGCCCAGGTCCGGCTTCAGATCGCGGGACAGGAGAAAACGGCGCGAATGGGGATCATCCTGAACGACGACGTGCGCCGGGAGACGGCCTACGGGAAAGTGGAAGCGCCGGTCCGTACCCCGGAGAGATACGAGGTCCCCGCTCCGCAAGAGCCGCCGGCCGGCCTTGCGCCGGGAGACCGGGTAGCCGTGATCGGAGGAGCGTTTGAGGGGAATGTGGCCGTGATCAGCCGGGTCAGGAAAAACGACGTGCAGATCTCCGTGGAGATGTTCGGCAGGGAGATCTCTCTGGAAGTGCCCGCGGCGAGCGTCAGGAAGCTGGCGCAAGGGAAATAGAACCATAGGACAGACGCGGGAGAGGAGGACGTATGCTTTGGTATAAGCTGAAAACCTGGTACGGCGGGGAGGAGGCGCTGGTAAAAGAGATCCGGCGGACCGTCCCGCCTTATCTGTACAAAGATGTATTTGTAATTTATAACGAACGGAACCTGCGGCGGCAGCAGCGGAGCGTGATCGAGCCGGAGCCGCTTTTTAAAGGCTGCGTCTTCCTTACCTGCGAGGATACGGAACCCCTGTTCCGCCGTCTGGAGAAGATTCCGGCGATATCCCGCCTGATCGCCGCCGGGTACCTGTCCATGTTCCCGCTGATGGAACAGGACGCCCGGTTCCTGGAAGCGATCTCCGGCGAAGACCATGTGGTGCACATCTCATACGTCCTGCGCGAATCCGCGGGGAGCGCCTATTGCCGGGTCTACGGACCGTTAGAGTACCTGCTGGACGGCGTCGAGAAGATCCGCTTTTCCAGCCGCTTCGCGAAGACCCATAAAAAGCTGTGGGGAGAGGACACGGTGATCCCCCTGGGCCTCCTGCTGGACGTGGACGTGGGCGAAAAAGCCTTGTATAAGGGAGTTGAAGCAGTGACCCAGCCTCCGGCGGCGGACCATTACACCGTGTTGGAAGTCGGAAAAGACGAGACCGGGAAGAACACCTACCGGGTGTGCGAGACGGTGACGATGATCCGGCAGGGGGAACCGAATTCACTTGCGATTATCGCCGGATATCACGTATAATAAAGGCGAAAGGAGTGATGAACATGCCCCAAGTGTCCAATATAGACAATGAAAGAGATACTATGGCATCGAAACGGCACCGTACTCTGGAAGAACGGGCAAAGAGCTTTGGCGGAAAGCTGGGACCATACGAGGAGTTTGAATGGGACATGGATGAAAATAATGAAAATTCCCTTGCGAGCGGATGAGATGCCCGGCAAGGGAACCATTTTTGACTATTGAGGAATGGGCACTGGGTAAAGCATCAATTCTGAAATTGAAAATCATAGAGTTAGGTACGGGACGCTCGGGCGGATGGTAAAACATCCAGCCGGGGCGTTTTATAATTTGGTAAAAGAACCGAAACGTCCGGGCATTTCGGTCAGCATTTCAGTGGCCGAATAGAATAAAGTGGAATAATCATTCGAAAGAAAACGTGGAAAGAATGTTCGGGATTTATGATACTACTGTAGAATAGAAAAAGCGACAGGCAGAAAAAACATTGAAGTTACAGAAATACAAAAAGACAGGGGATGGCAGACATGCTGCGGGATCCGTCATCAGATCAGATGCAGTCAGGACAGTATAGAGGAAACGAACAATATAAACGTATCGT
>CANQYH010000272.1 GCA_947628025.1 uncultured Lachnospiraceae bacterium
GATGTCTGTGTCCTGCCCGTATCCGGTATCTGTTCGGGGGGTCCCCGGTGGATTCCACTTTGATGTAACCGTAGTTTTGGCGGCGGTTTATTTACCGGCCGCAGCATTTATGCAAAAGGGGGAAATATTTTTATGTGCAGAAAAAAAGGAATCGCCGGCGAAAGTTCCGGCGAAACAGCCGGCCTGTCAAATGAACCGGCGGCCGACAGTAAAACGCCGGATACCGGCAGCGGGACCTTAAACGACGGCAGTCAAATATCTCATTCCCTTTGACCTTTTCCGCAAAAAGCTTCATAATAGAACTATCGAAACGGAACTGGAAGCGTGGCTGGGCTTCCTGGCGTTCGACGATCTGGAACGGATCTGGGAAATCAGCCATTTTGACCCGGTATTTGAGGAAATGTACCACGACCTGTCGGAATACCGGAGAGAAATTGAGGAGGTGCTGGGCGTGTTTTCGGAAGTATTATATGAAATGGACGTAGAGGCGGTAAAGTACCAGAGCAGCGAAGAAAAAAAGAGACTGCGGCAGGAAATCGCCGAGCAGAAAAAGGAGAATGCCCGGCAGGCCGAGCAACTGTCTCAGCTTGATCTTCAGAACACCCAACAAGCCGAGCAACTGTCTCTCCAGGCCGAGCAGATCGCCCGGTTAGAAGCAGAACTCAAGGCCCTCCGCCGCTCATGATCCGTCCCCAAAGGCGCTGACATTATCCAAAGAAACGAGACCGAGCATGAGGATTGCGACATGGAACGTAGAACGTCTGAAACACAGACAGTCACTCTCTGATATCCTGCTTGCCTGTGAACAGGCAAAGGCAGATATACTCGTTCTTACAGAGACAGACGAACATGTGCGTCCGTCTTCTTTCCGCTATTGTTTCCAAACACCAAAGCTCGTGGAAATAGCGCCGGGATATTATAAGTCTACAGAAATCCGCGTATCTATCTTTACCAGCTACAACTGCGTCCGCTGCCATTCCACCTATGATAAATACACCGCTCTATGCGTTGAGCTGGAAACCGAGCTTGGAAGCCTGTGCGTCTACGGGACAATCATAGGGATTGAGGGGAACCGACGACCATCATTCAAGAAAGATTTGCAAAAGCAGATCCGGGATTTTGCACGGCTGACCGCGGATGGAAAACATCTCTGCATCGCCGGCGATTACAATATCAGCTTTTCGGACAACTACTATTTCACAAACTTTGGGAGAGACGCGCTCATTCAGTCGTTTGCCGATAACCGCGTCCGGCTGCTCACAGAAAAATCCCCGGAGTGCATTGACCATATTGCCGTCTCCCAAGATTTTGTCAAGGAGATGCCAGTAAGTCTTGAGGAATGGAATTCTGAAAAAAGGCTCTCCGACCACAAAGGCATTGTTGTTACCATTCTCCCCGGATAAAATTACCGCCCGCTATGCGATCAAACCGAATACTATTCCGCCCATCGACCGCCTCCGCAGGAGATTGTAAAACTTTCTTTTTTATGGTATCATACTATCTGCGGAAGCGGAAATATGCCGGGCGGGGCCGGTCTGCCGCCGCTTCACTTGAAATATCGGGAGAAGAACATCGGAAAAGGAGATTACAGGGAGATGCCACTGGTAAGCATTATCGTTCCGGTTTATAATGCTGAAAAAACGATCGACAGGTGCATAAACAGTATTCTGAACCAGGAATACAAAGATTTTGAATTGCTCTTATTAGATGACGGAAGCACGGATTCCTCCGGTACGATCTGCGACGCTTACGCGGAAAAGGATACGCGCGTCCGGGTGCTGCACAAAGAAAATTCAGGAGTCTCCGATACCCGCAACCTGGGGATCGCCTCGGCAAAAGGCGAATATCTGCAGTTTGCAGACAGCGACGACTGGATCACGCCGGAAGCAACGAAATTTCTGGTGCAGGCGGCGGCAGAAAACAACTGCGATATGGTGATCGCCGATTTCTACAGAGTGATCGGGGAGCGCGTTTCACAAAAAGGAAATATTGAAGAAGAGGGCGTCATGGACCGCGTGGACTACGCCATCAAAATGATGCAGAAGCCGGCGGATTTTTATTACGGAGTTTTGTGGAACAAATTATACAAACGTTCCGTCATAGAAAAATATCGCCTGAGCATGGACAGTTCCGTCAGCTGGTGCGAAGATTTTATGTTTAATCTGGAATACGTCCGCCACGCCAAAACGATCTACGCCTTAAAGATCCCTGTATACTATTACGTAAAAACCAAAGGTTCCCTGGTATCCCAGGGGATCAGCATGAAAAAAACGATCCAGATGAAACGCACCGTTTTTTCATGTTACAATGATTTTTATAAAGATGTTTTTGACGATATGGACTATGAAAAAAGGAAAGGCCAGGTGTACCGCTTCCTGTTCGACGCCGCCAGCGACGGAAGCGTGTCTCCTCTGAACATACCGGGGACTTACCGGCTGGGAAATGAACGGACGCGGGTAAGCGAGAGCATACTGGAAAGAGAGGGGATCTTCTTCGACCTTTACCGGGAGCGGAAACTGCAGGAAAAACTGTTCGATATCGTCGCGATAAGAAATGATCTGAAGACGGCCGATGTAAAACTTTTGTACCTTTTAAGCCAGCCTCACGAGAAATGCACGTCCAAAGAAATGGCGGACATTTTAAATATCTCCAAAAAAGAACTGTCCGCATCGATCCAGAGGCTGCTCGCAAAAGAGATGATCGCCGTGTTGGAAAAAGACCGCGCAAAAGCGAAAAACAGCGCAAAAGATAAACCAAAGGACGATAAGCCGAAAACCAACGAAAAAGAATATACGGTGACCCAGGAAGCAGAAAACGTCATGTCAGAGCTGCTGTTTGTTTTATGCGATTTTGAACAGATCCAATACGAAAACTTTTCGCCGGAAGAAAGGGCCGTATACGAAAAACTGAATGAGAAAAGGAAACATAATATACAGTCGGCGCTTAGATGGTAGCGCCCGGATTCGCGGCCGATAATGATCTCTTCCAGTGCGGTGGTGACGTGACGCTGATCCCGTTTACAATGCCGGCTTTCCTATGCTCCGCATACGTCATCGCATTCAGCTCCAGCCCGGATCGTGCGATCGCTTCTTCATAATTTTTATACTTAACCACTGCCTTGATCGTAACAACCACCCCGATCAGGGCCATGAGTATCGGAAGAATGATCTGCTTCTTTATTTTTTGAGAAGCAGATCCGCCGTGCTGATCCATCCTCAATTCCCCCGCTTCATTCTCAAAAAACTTCTTTCTTCCATATGCCTGTCTGCCATATGCAGACGGGCAATTTTTGTCGTTTATGTGAACTTTTTTCAAAATCTTGAAAAAGTTCATTTAACCATATATAATGTAAATATTGGGGGAGAAAAGGGACATCTTATGCTTGGAGTGATGTTCGTAAAAGAGTCTGCGGAAAAACAGCAAATTTCCGGACGACGGATTCAGAAACTTTGCGAACGCGGCAGAACCCACAGCGCAAAGCGTTTCGGGCATTCCCGGATGCTCCCCGCAGACGCAATGATTTAAAAAACGCCGAAAGGCAATCAGAAGCGAGGTGGAAGCTGCTCATGAACATCAATAATATCAATTTTACGTCCTTTATCCGTGTGGCGGAGGCAGGCAGCTTCAACAAGGCCGCCGAGGATCTATATATCACTTCCACTGCGCTGATCAAGCAGATCAATCTGCTGGAAAACGATCTGGGTGTGCATCTCTTTGAACGGACGCATCGGGGACTGACCCTGACAAAGGCCGGCGAGTCCCTTTACAAAGACGCCAAGTATATAACGGAATACTGCCGGGAAGCGTTCGAGCGCGCCAGGAACGCGGAGCTTCAGCAGGACCAGGTAGTCCGTATCGGTACGTCTCCCATTATGCCCGCTCAGATGCTGATGGATCTCTGGCCAAAGATCCACGAGCATTGCGCCGATGTGAGCTTTAAGCTGGTTCCCTTTGAAAATACCTCAGACAATGCCAGAGAGATCCTGAAGAATCTGGGACAGAATATCGATGTGGTCACCGGCTTTGTGGACGAGCTTCTAATGGGACAGCGGAACTGCCGGGGTCTTTTGATTGAAAATGAGCCGCTTTGCTGTGCGGTGTCTATCTACCATCCGCTGGCGGCCAAAGAGAAATTGACCGTGCAGGATCTGTACGGTCAGAATCTGATGATGATCCACCGGGGCTGGTGCCGGCATATGGACGACCTGCGGGACGATCTGACGAAAAACCATCCGCAGATCGATCTTGTGGATTTTGACCTGTACGACGTGGGCGTTTTCAATCGGTGCGAAGAAAATAAGGATATTCTTGTAGTCATCAGGAGTTGGAGCATGGTGCATCCGCTGATGAGGGTGATT
>CANQYH010000273.1 GCA_947628025.1 uncultured Lachnospiraceae bacterium
ACCTCGGTATAGTGGGAATGGGGCGCCATGATATAATCGTCCATGTTGCGCATCAGCGGCACCCTGTGATGAAAGACCTTATGGCGATAGATCCCGCTCAGCTTTTCTTCCCTCTTGTACTTGGGGATCCCGTAATGATAGTACAGCGCGGCCTGGGCCCCCCAGCAGAGATGGAGCGTGGAGGTCACATGGGACTTGCTCCACTCCATGATCCGGCAGAGTTCCGGCCAGTAGTTCACTTCTTCGTATTCCAGCATCTCTACCGGCGCGCCGGTAATGATCATCCCGTCGTAATGCTTCCGGCGGATCTCCCCGAACGTCCGATAAAACTGCTGCATATGGCTGGCCGACGTATTTTTCGACACATGGGAGGAAACCATCAAAAACGTGCAGTTGATCTGCAGCGGCGTGTTGGAAAACGACCGCAGAAGCTGAAGCTCCGTCTCCTCCTTGACCGGCATCAGATTCAGGATCAGGATCTCCAAAGGCCGGATATCCTGGCTCATGGCCCGCTCCTCATCCATCACAAAAATATTCTCGGATTCCAGGATCGCCCTGGCGGGCAGGTCCTTTTGTATTTTGATCGGCATATATACTTCCTCCTCCTGCTTTGTCTCGCTTTTCCGGTTTATACGAACCGTTTTACTGAAACGCCGTAACCTGCATCATTCTGTCACGGTTTATGTTCCGTTGTCTGTGCCGTTTATTTTACCACATCTGCTTATTTTATTCCAGAATCATTTTATGCGTCTTCTTTGTCCTGTGTGTCAGATTCCGCCTCCGAGCGCTCCTCCGCCCCATCCTCCAGAAGCTTCAGGAAATCCTCCTCCGACAGGATCGGGATCCCCAGCTCCCTGGCTTTTTTGTTCTTCGACGAAGTGGAATTAACGTCGTTATTGATCAGATATGTGGTTTTCGCCGTCACCGAGCCCGTGGCCCTGCCGCCTTTTGATTCGATCAGCTCCTGCAGCTCTTTCCGGTTGGTGAAATGGTTCAGCGAACCGGTGATCACAAAGGTCTTCCCCGCGAAGAGCTGCTGATCCTGCTCTCCCGCATTCTCAGGCGCTTCCTCGATCTCCAGCTCCGCCAGCAGCCGGTCCACGATCCCGTTGTTCTCTTCCGACGCAAAATACTGGCGCCATGCGTCAGCCAGCACTTCGCCGATTCCGTCGACCTCCTGCAGTTCCTCCGGCTCGGCGCGGCGCATTTTTTCAAAATCATAACCGAAATGACGGCAGAGCATCTTGGCGTTCGCCAGGCCGATCCCGGCCACGCCCAATCCGTAGACCACGCGCACCAGCGTAGTATGGGAAGCGTTTTTTATGGCCTGCATCAGATTGTCGTAGGACTTCTGGCCGAATCCCTCCATCTCCACAATCGCGTCCCTGTGCCGATCCAGATGGAAAATATCGGCGTATTCATGGATGAAACCGGAACCGATGAATTTTTCCAGCGTCATCTCCGACAGCCCGTCGATATTCAGGGCGTCGCGGCTGACCAGGAGCGTGAAACTTTTGATCCGCTTGGCCTGGCAGTCCGGGTTCATGCAGTAAAGGGATTTCACCTCGTTGACCTGCTGGATCCGGGTCTCGCCTCCGCAGACCGGACAGATCTTCGGGATGTCTCTGACGCCGCTCCGCGTCAGATTGTCGGCGATCTGCGGGATGATCATGTTGGCCTTGTAAACGGTGATCGTGTCTCCCGCCCCCAGTTCCAGTCCCTCCATAATACTGATATTGTGGACGCTGGCCCGGCTGACCGTCGTTCCCTCCAGCTCCACCGGCTCAAACACCGCCACCGGATTGATCAGCCCCGTGCGGGACGGGCTCCATTCGATATAGGAGAGCGTCGTCTCCGCGATCTCGTCGGCCCATTTAAACGCGATGGAATTGCGCGGGAATTTGGCCGTACGGCCCAGGGACTCGCCGTAAGCGATATCCTCAAACGTCAGCACCAGCCCGTCCGACGGCAGATCGTAGGTCTTTACCGCTTCCGCGAAATACGCCACGGTTTCCGGAAGCGCCTCCGCTGTGACCGTTTTCTGCTCCACCGTCTCGAATCCCTGCTCTTTCAGCCAGGCAAACTGGCGGCTTCGGGAATTGCCGAAATCCACAGCGTCCGCCTGGACCAGAGAAAAGATCACGCAGTTTACATGGCGCTGGGCCGTAACCTGGCTGTTCAGCTGGCGCACGGAACCGGAACACAGGTTGCGCGGGTTTTTATACCGGGCGTCCGCATCCCCGATCTCCTCGTTCATTTTCTCGAAATCGGAGTAGCGGATAATGGCCTCGCCCCGCAGCACCAGCCGCCCTCTGTAAGCGATCTTTAAAGGAATATTCTCAAAGAAACGAGCGTTGCTGGTGATCACCTCTCCGGTCTCGCCGTTGCCGCGGGTCACAGCTTTCACCAGGCTGCCATCCTCGTAAGTCAGCACCACAGTCAACCCGTCCAGCTTCCAGGAAAGAAGCCCCATCTGCGGCCCCAACCATTCCTGCAGCGCGCCCACATCTTTCGTTTTGTCCAGGGAGAGCATGGGCGACGGATGGTCTTCTTTCGGCAGCTCACTCAGGATCTCGTAACCTACTTTCTGGGTCGGGCTCCCTGCCAGGACTATGCCGGTCTCCTTTTCCAGGGCCAGCAGTTCGTCGTAAAGCCGGTCGTACTCGAAATTGCTCATGATCTCCCGGTTCTCCTGGTAATAGGCTTTGGCAGCCTCCGAGAGCACCCCGGTCAGTTCCTTCATTCTGGACAGATCGTCCTGCATGGCGTTCCACCTCGCGTTTCTATATTTAGTCCCATTCTGGCAGATACCGCTTCCGCTCCGATAAGAACGGTATCTGCGCAGCTATTCTTCCGTCATTTCCTCCGCCGTATCTTCCGCTTCCTCCGCATATTCCAAAAGCTCCAGGAGCTCCGCGTATTCGTCCTCCGTGACTTTCCGGAATGTGCCTGCTTTCAGATTGCCCAGACGCACATTCATGATCCGGATGCGCTTTAGGACCTGGACCTGATAGCCCAGCGCTCCGCACATCCGGCGGATCTGGCGGTTCAGTCCCTGGGTCAGCACAATATGAAATTCCCGCTTGCCGCTGATCCAGGCCTCGCAGGGTTTCGTCTGCACTTTCAGTTCTTTCAGCCAGACCCCTGCTTTCATTTTTTCGATAAAATCAGCCGTGACCGGCTGATTGACCGTCACCACATATTCTTTTTCATGATTCCGGCTGCCGCGCATGATGCGGTTCACCAGATCTCCCTGATTGGTCAGAAAGATCAGCCCCTCCGAATCCTTGTCCAGGCGGCCCACAGGATATACCCGGACCGAATAATGCACCATGTCCACGATGTTCGGTGCGCGGTCTTTCTGGGAAGTCGTACAGACCACGCCCCGCGGCTTATGCGCCGCCAGAAGCACCGGCTTCGGCCTGCCGCTCCGGGCCCTCTTCTTTTTCCGCCCGTCTCCGGAAATCGTCCCGTCCTCATCCGATCCCCGCGTATCTTCCCCAAAACCGCTCTCCGGATCGGACCATGCAGAACTATCTGCCGCCGCTTTCCCGTCGCTTTCCGCAAAAGCGGCCGCTCCGACCGGTCTTCCGTCGCAGATGATCCGTTGGTCCTCCGTTACTTTCATCCCCATGACGGCCTTTTCGCCATCCACCAGCACCTTTCCCTCCTCGATCAGCCGGTCGGCCTCGCGGCGGGAACAGACGCCCATCTCGCTTAAATACTTATTCAGACGTATCTCTTCCACAATGCCCTCTCTTTTCTCCTATCACAATAGCGCCAAATCCCCGTCCGGTTTCCTGATATTCCGGTTCCGGTCCCATATACTTTTCTTAAAAATCGGTCTGCCGGTCAGCAACAAGCTGGCAGCCTTTTTCATTTTGGCTCCGGTAGCGCCGTATGTTTCTCTCCTAAATGCGGTCTTCAGCTTTCTGTGCCGTTTCTGCTCCGTTTCCGGCACGCCCTTTTTCCCTCGCCGCGGCGTATCGTTGGGCTCCCCGCCGGATCCGCACGGCGCACCGGATCTCATCTCCGAATACATGATCCCGGCGCTAAAGGATCAGCATGGCGTCCCCAAACGAGTAGAACCTGTACCTCTCGCGGATCGCCTCATCGTAAGCGTGCAGCACATGCTCCCGCCCGGCCAGCGCAGACACCAGCATCACCAACGTGGACTCCGGCAAGTGAAAATTCGTGATCAGGCCGTCCAGCAACTTAAACCGGTAACCCGGATAAATGAAAATGTCCGTCCATCCGCTGCCCGCTTTCAAAAGGCCGTCCTCTCCCGCCGCCGACTCAATGGTCCGGCAGCTGGTGGTTCCCACGCAGATCACG
>CANQYH010000274.1 GCA_947628025.1 uncultured Lachnospiraceae bacterium
GACGAAACGGGGGGATACCGCGCTGGACTGGGAGATCGTGCTGGCGGTGGAGCCGGACGGAGAGCCGAAAGACCATTTTGAGATCCATGCGGCGGATGGGAAAGGCCGGATCACCGGCAATCGCAGCCGCAGCGTGCTGATCGGCGTTTATCATTATCTGTATCTGCTGGGGTGCCGGTTTTTGGGACCGGGGAAAGGCCTAGAGCGCGTGCCGCGTTTGGGGTCCGCGGATGCGCTGGCGCAGGACTGTTCTCATACGGCCGGATACTATCACCGGGGCGTCTGCATCGAGGGGGCGGAATCCCTGGAGAACATCCTGGATTTTGTAGACTGGCTGCCGAAAATAGGTTACAATACCTGCTTTATCCAGTTCCAGCTTCCCTATACGTTTCTGGCGCGCTGGTACCAGCATGAGGGAAATTCCCATCTGGAACCGGAAGAGCTGACCGTCGAGCTGACGGCCGCATATACGAAACAGATCGTGGCGGAGATGAAGAAGCGGGATCTGCTGCTGCAGCAGGTGGGACACGGATGGACCGGCGAGAGCATCGGGATTCCGTCCATGGACTGGAAAGCGGCCAGCTATGAACTGAGCGGCCGGCAGAGAGCCATGCTGGCGGAGGTAGGCGGCGTCCGGGGCTTTTATCACGGCATCCCCATGAACACCAACCTCTGCTATTCGAAGCCGGAAGTCGTCGAGGCGTTCAGCGAGAGCGTGGCCCGTTATGCGCAGGCCCATCCCGAGGTGGATTATCTCCATGTATGGCTGGCCGATGAGTGCAACAATATCTGCGAGTGTGAGGAGTGCCGGAAATCGGTCCCCACCGACCAGTATGTACACATTCTGAATGTCATCGACCGGAAGCTGACGGAGCGGGAGCTGGACACGAAGATCGTTTTTCTGCTGTACCAGGAGCTTCTGTGGCCGCCAAAAAAGGAAGAGCTGGAAAATCCGGATCGGTTTGTATTAATGTTCGCGCCGATCAGCCGCAGCTTCAATTCTTCCTACCAGCTCGGCGGGGAGCTGCCGGCCGTGGAAGAGTACCGCAGGAACCGGATCCAGCTTCCGGTGAACGTGTCCCAGAACATGGCGTATCTGAAAGCCTGGCAGGAGCATTTTACCGGCGACAGTTTTGTCTATGATTATCATCTGGGGCGCGCCCATTACGGAGATTTCGGGTATGTCCATATCAGCCGGATCCTCTGCGAGGACATCGCGCAGCTGGGAAAAATGGGACTGAACGGCCATATCAGCTGCCAGGAAATGCGCGCCGGTATGCCGAATTTCCTGCCGAATTACGTGATGGGACGCAAGCTTTTCGATCTGGACTGTACGTTTGAGGAGCTGGCGGAGGAGTATTACCGGGCGGCTTACGGCGAGGACTGGAAAGAGGTCTATACATATCTGAGCGGACTTTCCGCGCTGTGCAGCTGCGATTATTTCAATAATAAAGGCAGCCGGACCGACGCGGTCGTGGCCGCGGATATGAAAAAGGCCCGTGAGATGACGGCGGCCTTTGCGGCTTCGGAATCTATGGCAAAGGAGCGCAAAGATCCGGTCTGTGCGGAGTTCTGGCGGGTGCTAGAGTATCACTGCCGGGTGGCCGCGGAACTGGAAGAGGCGGTAGGTTATCTGGCGGAGGGAAAAACGGAGGAAGCGGCGCAGGCATGGAACCGGTTCAGCGAGCTCATCTGTGAAAACGAGCTGTCGTTCCAGCCCTATCTGGACGTGTACCGGATCCGGGAGGTCTCTCTGAATTTCACAGGTTTCAGACGGCTCTGCGGTTGCGGGAAATGATCGGATCCCGCCGGTAAAGCGCGGCCCGCGGAGAGCAGACGGACGAGCCGGACCCGGACAGAAGCCCCGCCGCGGCCGGCAGATGCGTCCGGGCGCGGCGGGGCTTTGGATCATTATATATTATGTTCGGAACGAAAAGACCGGGTTCGCGGCGCTGTGCGGCTCCGGTAGGAAACTCCGGTCAGAGGAAAAATTTCTGTATGGTCAGGGCGCAGGCCCCCCGGGCACCGTCGGTGATCGCGAAAGGCAGGACCTCCACGCTGTTGGTGTAGGGATCGCCGATGAAAAGCAGCTGCCGGTTGATGTGGTCCATCAGTTCCTCGCGGATGTTCTGGTGATTGAACATCTGGGCGTGGAGGAAGATCTTTTCCGGGTTCATGGTGATGGCGACATTGGAGATCGAGATGCTTAAATATTTCAGCGCGTCGTGGACGATGCTGCTGGCGGTCGGATCGCCCAGATCGTAGGCGGTCAGGAGCGTCTCGATGCTGACGTCCTCCCGGCTGGGGGCCAGGCTTTGCAGCAGGGTGTTGGAGGCGTTGGCGTAAAGGATCCTGGCCGCGCGCACCATACGGGTCTCGCTGGCGTAGGTCTGGAGGCAGCCGCGCTTGCCGCATTCACATAAGGGGCCGTTTTCGTTGACGATGGTATGGCCGATCTCGCCCGCCACATAATGGTGTCCCAGGAACAGCTCGCCGTCCACGATGTTGGCGCAGAACATGCCCATGCCTGCGTGGAACAGTGAAAAATTGTCGGGGATCTGGGCAGGATGGAACAGGTACTCGCCGAGGGCCATGCACCGGGCGTTATTTTCCATAGCGACGGGGACCGGGAAACTTTCGCGGATCTGTTCGGGCTTAAACGAGATCCAGGTGGTGCGGTTGGTGATCAGAGCGCTTTCGTCCAGACTGATATGGCCTGGCAGCGCGATGCCGATGCCGGTGATCCGGGACCAGTCCAGACCGGAGGTCTCCATCAGCTGCCGTACGACAGCGACGATCCTTTCCGTGATCGTTTTGGCCAGATCTTCCGTGAACGGTTCTGTCATATGGAACAGGATATTTCCTTTCATATCGCAGATGCAGGCGGCCAGGGCTTTTTCGGTAAATTCTACGCCGATGCTGCACGCGCAGTCGGGCACGATATCCAGCAGGATACGGTTGCGGCCGGAGGACGTCTCGATGGGGGGCCGGGCCTCGCCGACTTCCCGGAGAATGCCGTCTCCGATCAGCGCCGCGACCGTATTGGTCACAGTGGCCGGGGTGATGTCGGTCAGATCCGCGATCTCCGTTCGGGCGATCGGCGCGTTTCTGAAAATACATTCCAATATGTGGCTGCGGTTGGAGAGCAGCCGTTTCTTACGGTTATACATGATATCCTCTTTGGCAGTTGTCATGGACGTTACTCTTTTAGTATAGCAGACGGCGGCGGATTCCGATAGAGATAAATTGACCAATTTTTGGATGTTTTTGAAGAAATAATCAATAAGGAGCAATTTCTGCGAAAGGAGGAGAGAATTTGAAAAAACAAGTGGTTTTATTGATGATGGACAGCACCCGCAAGGATATGCTGGGGTGCTACGGCGTGGATGAGCGCATGTTTACGCCGAATCTGGACCGTCTGGCGGCGGAGGGCATCCGCTATGAGAACGCTTACAGCTGCCAGCCGGTCTGCGGGCCGGCCCGGAGCGCTATCTTCACGGGCACGTTTCCCCATTCCAACGGGATGGTCACCAACTGCGTTCCCCTGGGAGCCAATGTGAAGACTGTGGGGCAGAGGCTGACCGACGCGGGCGTCCACTGCGGCTATATCGGGAAATGGCACCTGGACGGCGGCGATTATTTCGGGCTGGGGCAGTGTCCGGAGGGGTGGGACGCGCGCTACTGGTACGATATGAAATGTTACCTGGAGGAAATGACGCCGGAAGACCGGATGAAGTCCCGGAAATGGCAGACCGCGTTCGACGAGGATATGACGGCGGAATTCACCTACGCCCACAAATGCACGGACAGGGCGGTGGATTTCATTCGGAATTTCCATGACGAGGATTTCTTCCTGACGGTGTCCTACGACGAGCCCCACGGACCGTCGCTCTGCCCCGCCCCGTTCAATACCATGTATGAGGGCTTCCGGCCGAAGGACAATCCGGGGCTTCATGATACGCTGGAAGGTAAGCCCATGTTCCAGAAACTGTGGGCCGGACCGGCGCTGGAAAAGACGGTGGAGGAGATCACGACACCCGGGAAACCCAGGCAGCTCTTCCTGGGCTGCAACAGTTTCGTGGATCACGAGATCGGGCGGATCTTGGACTGCATCGACGAGCTGATGCCCGGCGCGCTGGTGATCTTTACGTCAGATCACGGCGATATGATGGGGGCGCACCGGCTCAGCGCAAAAAATGCGACCATTTACCGGGAGGCGGCCAACATTCCGCTTCTGATCCGCGGCGGTGCGAAAGGGGCCGTGTGCCGGTATCCGGCGTCCCATATCGATCTGACGCCGACGATCCTGGATTATATGGGCCTGCCGGTCCCGA
>CANQYH010000275.1 GCA_947628025.1 uncultured Lachnospiraceae bacterium
CCCGATGGCTGCGTTGACCTTTTCCGACCAGGACAGCGCCTTTTTCAGGATCTCGCTGTCCTGTTTGGCGATTGCTTTCTTCAGCGCATCGTTGGACAGTTCCGGGCTCTCGGCCGCCCATTTTTTCAGGACGCCGATCCCCTCGATCCGCGTATACGTCTCATCGATCTCTCCCAGCGCCAAGGCCAGGCCTTTGAAACGGTTGATCCCCCGCGTCATGGTATACAGATTGATATCGTTCCATCTTGCGAGAATGGGGGATTCCCATTCGGAAAGCCCCCACTCCTCAACCATGCACGGTCCGAAGCAGCGGAAATGCTTGATGTCCATCGTGTCCATCGCGCAGCCGTCGGAATCTACGCAGATCAGGTATTCCTTGCTCTTTGTAAAATGCTCCAGATCCATACTCATGTTTATTACCTCGCTATTGAGCCTCACGCCGAAGCGCAGGCTTCCTGTCTTTCTTTATGCATTCCCGCGCCGTTTCTGCAGCGTCGCCACATTCGCCTCCACCGTCTTCTTATCCAGCGGATAGATGAACAGCAGCGCTACCGCCACCGCCGCCAGACCGACAGCCGGAATGATACAGGACAGGTTAAAGATGCCGGATGTGACCGCCGGATCGAACGCCGTCTCCTGGGTATAACCGATCATGCTCAAAAGTCCGCCGATCATACCGGATGAGAACGCCTGGCCCAGCTTCCGGGCAAAGGAGTAGACCGAGTAGATCGTACCGTCCTCGCGGACGCCGTTTTTGACTTCTGCGTCGTCGATGACGTCGGTGATCATGGCCCAGATCACGGTGTTGAAGAAGCCGAGTCCGATATAGGCCAGGGTGTAGAATCCTACGTATACGTAAGGATTGGCGGGCTTTACGATCAGACAGACCAAATACACGGCCGCACCGAACGCGCAGGATACGATGGACAGCTCTTTCTTGCCGAACTTCGCTGCCAGCTTGGATGCGAACGGCGCGCAGATCACCAGCATGGCCACGCTGCCGGCCAGGGAAGCCGTGGACTGTGCCCCTGCGGAACCATAGTAGTTCGGGAATACGTAACCGGCCATGCCCTGCATACCCAGCATACCAAGCAGCAGCAGGATCGCCGCGGCGATAATGCCAAGCAGGGAACGGTTGGTTACAAGGCTTTTCAGAAGCTTCGTCACATCCAGCTTCTGGGTGTTGGCCGGAACCTCGACACGCTCGCGAACCAGATTGAAGCAAAGCATATAGCAAATAATCGCGCAGATGCCGAATACGCCCGCGATCAGCGTCATGCGGGAACCGGACAGAACCGTGTTGCCATTCACCACTTCATAGGCCACAAGCGGGGTCCCGACGCCGATGACAAGACCGGCCAGGGTCGCGCCGATGGTTCTCCAGGTAGACAGGTCTGCCCTCTCTTTCGGATCGGACGTGATCGCCGACGCCATGGAACCATAGGGGATGTTGATCGAGGTATAGAAGATCGAACCCCACAGAATATACGTCACGACCATCCACAGCACCTTGAACGCGTACGGCATCCCGGCAAATTCCGACTGATAGATCAGAAACGAAGCGATCGCCACCGGACCGCACATGCGCTTGATCCAGGGCCGGAACTTGCCGTCCTTCGTCGGTTTGGAGCGGTCCACGATCTGCCCCATGGTGACGTCCGTGACCGCGTCCACGAACCGGGCCGCCATCATCAGGAGTCCTACGACGCCCGCGCCGATCCCCATCACGTCTGTGTAGAACTTCAGCATGAAGCTGGACGACAGAATGAATGTGAAATCGTTTCCGAAATCGCCGAACATATAGCCCAGCTTGTCAGACATCCCAAAGGGTCTGACGGTTTTTGCAGTTTCCTTTGCCATTGCATAACCTCCTATTCTTTTTTGCTGAACTCTCGCCCGCCGCCCGCCATCCTCCTGCAGGGTATCCCCTTTTTTCTTTTATTTAACAGTGACCGCCGGCGGCAGGGCCTATTCGTTCAATTGTCATAAATAGTATACTATGTCCATATTCTTTCTCGTTAGTACACGATTTATCTCTTTTCGTACAGATTTATGATTGATTTTTCATCAAAAATAAGCGATAATCAGAGGTAGATTTGATCAAAGACGGCCGCGTCCGGTCGCGGTCGGGGAGGTACATAGGATGCAGCACGAAACGGAACTGCTTTTTTTCAAAGAAATTCTGGAAAATTCTCATATCCCATGCCACATCATCCGCACATCCGACGATTCGGCGGGCACGGTCTATGATTTCGGCCTGCGGAGGCTCGCGCTCCCGGAGATCGACTACCGGGAACAATTTCTCAGATTTTGCCGGCAGTACAAAGACGATGTCCTTTACCGGGTATTCGATCCGTTTCTGTGCCGGTACTATCTTTTTCAGGTCCCGGACGACGAGGCAGGGACCTACGTGCTGGTCGGGCCGTATGTCGAGACCGAAATCACCGCGCAGGATATCATGAAAATAGCGGAGCGGTTCGGTCTGCCCCATTATCTCGTCGGCAAATTTGAAAAAATATACCGCGTCATTCCCATCGTCCCGGACAGCACCGGACTTCTGGTCCTGCTGAATACGCTGGGGCGGCGGCTCTGGGGAGAAATGGACCGGTTCTCGCTCCAGGAGGTATATGACCACAGCTTTTTCGGCGCGGAGCCGGTCGCCATGCGCCCGGAGGACAAGGAACCGGAGGACGCGTTCCTTTCCATGAAAGCGCTGGAGAAACAGTACGCTTCCGAAAACGCACTCCTGCAGGCCGTCGTAAAAGGGGAGAACCACACGGCGGAGATGCTTCTGGGCGCTTTCCCCCGCGCCCATGTGGAACGGCGTTCCATGAACACGCTCCGCGATTTCAAAAATTACGCGATCATCACCAATACGCTCCTCCGGAAAGCGGCGGAGTACGGTCATGTGCACCCGCTCCACATCGACAGCCTGTCCTCCCGGTTCGCGCGTTCCATCGAAAACGCCAACTCCAAAGAGGACATCTTCCGGCTGATGCGCGAAATGGCCCGCAAATACTGCCTGCTGGTCAAAAATCACTCCCTGCAGGGGTACTCTCCCCTCGTGCGGGACGTCCTCGTGCGCATCAGCTCCGACCTGACCGCCGATCTCAGCCTGAAGACCCAGTCCGCGTACCTCCATGTGAGCGCCAGCTACCTGTCCGCCGTGTTCAAAAAAGAAACCGGCTCCACGCTGACCGATTATGTAAACCGCAGGCGGGTCGAATACGGGATCTTCCTTTTAAATTCCACCAGCCTGCAGATACAGACCATCGCGCAGCACTGCGGAGTGCCGGACCTTAACTATTTTTCCAAAACATTTAAAAAATATACGGGACTCACGCCGACCGAATACCGCAGCCGGATCTCCTCCTGCGGCGACGGCGCTTCCCAACAGGAAAAGGCGGAACTGCCCCCCCAGGAATAGGGGAGCGCTCCGCCTTTCATCGCCGCGTTCTCACGTCCGCGGTCATTTCTCTGTCTGTTTGTCCGCATCCAGTTTATCCAGCATATCCCAGACGCCCAGCATATACATAACGCCCAGCGCCCGGTCGTACAGGCCGTAGCCCGGACGGACCGTGCCCGGCTTCTCATCCCACAGATGCCGTCCGTGGTCCGGGCGGATATAACCCTCGAACCCGCAGTCGTGATAGGCTTTCAGAATGTCCAGGATCCCGGTATCGCCGTCGCAGTCCCGATGGCTGGCTTCGCTGAAGTCGCCGTTGGGGAAATGCTTCACATTGCGGATGTGGGCGAACGCGATCCGGTCGCAGTGCTTCCGCACGATCTCAGCCACGTTGTTGTCCGGGTTCGCGTTCAGGGAACCGCTGCACAGCGTCAGGCAGTTGTAAGGATCGTCCACCATGGCCAGGAAACGGTCGATGGACTCCGCATCCACCAGAAGGCGCGGCAGACCGAAGATATCCCACGGCGGATCGTCCATATGGACCGCCATCTTGATATCGCACTCATGGCAGGTCGGCATGATCGCCTCCAGGAAATATTTGAAGTTCTCCCACAGTTTCTCCTTGGTCACGGGCGCGTAAGCTTTGAACAGCTCGTCCAGTTTCGCCATGCGCTCCGGCTCCCAGCCGGGGAACGTCATATGGTATTTCTCGGTGAAAGACATGATATACTCGGCCATGGCGTTGTAATCGTCCTGGATCATGTCTTTCTGATAGAACAGAGCCGTGGAACCGTCGCCCACCGGATGGAACAGATCGGAACGGGTCCAGTCAAAGATCGGCATAAAATTGTAGCAGATCACCTTGACCCCGAACGGAGCCAGGTTGCGGATCGTCTGCTTGTAGTTCTCGATATACTGGT
>CANQYH010000276.1 GCA_947628025.1 uncultured Lachnospiraceae bacterium
GTGTTGTTGGCTGCCGAGGGGTGGTCGACAGAGGCCATGGTGCTGCGCATGGCCGCCGCACTGCTCATCGGGGTCGTAGTAGGGATCGACCGCGGGATGAAGCGCAGGGGAGCCGGAGTCAAGACCCACGTACTGGTATGCCTGGGTTCGGCTGTGGTGATGATGACCGGAGAGTACATACATCTGAAGTATCCTGGACACGCGGATATTTCCCGTATGGGCGCTCAGGTGATCAGCGGCGTAGGTTTTTTAGGGGTAGGAACGATCATTGTCACCGGGCGCAACCAGATCCGGGGTCTGACGACCGCGGCGGGGCTGTGGGCCTGCGCCTGCCTGGGGCTGGCCATCGGGATCGGATTCGTGGAGGGCGCGCTTGTCGCGTTCGGCATGGTGCTGATCACGCTGAAGCTTCTGACCCGGCTGGATATCTGGGTCCATAAGTACGCCAAGGTATTCGATCTGTATCTGGAATTCCCCACGAACAAGTGCGTGTCCCAGTTCGTGCAGGAACTCCATCACTGGGACCTGCGGATCGCCAGCTTTGAGCTGGGCAAGAGCAAGATCAAGGGCGAAGGGCCCAACGCGATCATCTGCGTCGAGGTTCATGACCGGAACAAGAAAGATAAGGTCCTGAGCGATATCCGGTCCCTGCCGTGCGTTACATACGTAGAGGAATTGTAGGGAAGCGCGGCGCGGAAAGGACGGAGACGCAGGCGGCCGGGAATCGAAGCGGCCGGACGGGAAGCCCGGCGGGGAACAGGAAGCGCCGGACGGGACGGAGGCCGGAAGCGGGCGGAGAGGGAAGCGCCCGCGGCGGCGAAGACAGGGAAATGGCGGGTAACTGAAAACAACAGCATCGGAAACAAGGAGAGACGAAATGAGGGATCTGCAGTATGATGTAGCGATCATCGGCGGCGGCGTGACCGGTTCGGCCATCGCCAGGGAGTTGTCGCGCTACGATTTGAACGTGTGTCTGCTGGAAAGCGCCGAGGACGTGTGTTCCGGCACTTCCAAGGCCAACAGCGCCATCGTCCACGCGGGCTTCGACGCGGCGTCGGGCTCGATGATGGCGAAAATGAACGTGGAGGGGAACCGGCTGATGGAGCAGCTGTCGAAAGACCTGGACTTCCCGTTCCGCAGGAACGGTTCTTTGGTTCTGTGTTTTTCGGAGGAGGATATGCCGGGGCTGCAGGCGCTGTATGTCCGGGGCGTGGAAAACGGCGTGCCCGGCGTGCGCATCATCAGCGGCGATGAGGCCAGGGCCATGGAGCCCAACCTGACGGACGAGGTAGTGGCGGCCCTTTACGCGCCGACCGGCGGCATCGTCTGCCCGTTTAACATGACCGTCGCTCTGGCGGAGAACGCGGCGGACAACGGCGTGGAATTCCGTTTCCTGAGCGAGGTGACGGAGGTGAAGCCCATCGAGGGCGGCTACGAGCTGAGCGTGGAAGGAAAAGAGCCGGTGACCGCGGCCTACATAGTCAACGCAGCCGGCGTTTACGCGGATAGATTCCATAACATGGTGAGCCGGGAGAAGATCACGATCACTCCGAGAAAGGGCGATTACTGCCTGCTGGATCAGGAGGCGGGCCACCATGTGGATAAGACCATCTTCCAGCTGCCGGGCAAATACGGCAAGGGCGTGCTGGTAACGCCCACCGTTCACGGGAATCTGCTGATCGGCCCCACGGCCAGGGACATCGACGACAAAGAAGGCACTTACACGACGGCGGAAGAGCTGGCGGAGGTCACTTCCAAATCCGCCCGCGGCGTGAAAAACATTCCGTACCGCCAGGTGATCACTTCCTTCTCCGGCCTGCGCGCCCATGAGGCGGGACATGAGTTTATTTTGGGCGAGGTGAAAGACGCGGAGGGCTTTTTCGACGCGGCGGGTATCGAATCGCCGGGCCTGTCCAGCGCTCCGGCCATCGGCGTGTATCTGGCGGACATGATTGCCGCCAAAGCCGGGGCCGCGAAGAAAGAACATTTTATCGCCACGCGGAAAGGGATCCCCCATGTGGCGGCCATGGACCGGGAAGAGAGGGCGGCCCTTTTGAAAGAGCGGCCGGATTACGGGACCATCGTCTGCCGCTGCGAGAACGTCAGCGAGGGCGAGATCGTGGACAGCATCCGCCGCACGTTGGGGGCCAGATCCTTAGACGGCATCAAGCGCAGGGTGCGCCAGGGCATGGGCCGCTGCCAGGCCGGGTTCTGCACGCCCAGGACCATGGAGATCCTGTCGAGGGAGACCGGGATACCGATGGAAGAGATCTGCAAGAACCGGCCGGGTTCTGAGATGATCACCGGGAAAATGGAGGAGGTTTAGAGATGACATATCATGATATCGTAATCATCGGCGGAGGTCCGGCGGGACTTTCGGCTGCCGCGGCGGCGAGGAAAGCGGGGGCCCAGGACATCCTGATCCTGGAGCGGGACAATGTGCTCGGCGGCATCTTAAATCAGTGTATCCATAACGGGTTCGGCCTCCATACGTTCAAGGAGGAGCTGACGGGACCGGAATATGCGTCCAGATACATCGCCATGGTGGAGGAGGAGAAGATCCCCTACAAGCTGAATACCATCGTGGCCGACATAAGCGCGGACCGGAAAGTGACCTATATCAACCGCGAAGAGGGCCTGGTGACGATCCAGGCAGGCGCGGTGATCCTGGCGATGGGCTGCCGGGAACGTCCGAGGGGTGCGCTGAACATCCCCGGCTACCGCCCGGCCGGCATCTATTCCGCAGGCACGGCCCAGCGTCTGATGAACATCGAGGGCTACCGCGTGGGAAATGAGGTCGTGATCCTGGGTTCCGGCGACATCGGCCTGATCATGGCCCGCCGCATGACGCTGGAGGGCGCCAAAGTCAAGGTCGTGGCGGAGCTGATGCCTTATTCCGGCGGCCTGAAGCGGAACATCGTACAGTGCCTCGACGATTACGGGATCCCGCTGAAGTTGAGCCATACGGTGGTGCAGATCCACGGCAAGGAGCGGCTGACCGGCGTGACGATCGCGGAAGTAGATGCAAACCGCACGCCCATCCCCGGGACGGAAGAATATTATTCCTGCGACACGCTGCTTCTGAGCGTGGGCCTGATCCCGGAGAATGAATTGTCCAGGGGCGCGGGCATTTCCATGAACCGCGTCACCTCCGGCCCCAACGTGGACGACAGGCTGGAGACGGACGCCGAAGGGATCTACGCCTGCGGCAATGTGCTCCATGTCCATGACCTGGTGGATTTCGTGTCCCAGGAAGCGGCCCTGGCGGGCGAGAATGCGGCGGCCTACGTGCTGCGTGCGAAAGAACCGGCAGCGGCGGCCCAGGGCCGGAAAGTACCGCTGTCGGCGGAAAACGGCGTCCGCTATACCGTTCCCCAGATCCTGAATCTCGACACGATGCAGGATGCGGTGACCGTGCGGTTCCGGGTGGCGGACGTGTATAAGGACCGGTATATCTCGGTTTATTACGATGACAAACGGGTTTCGAAAAAGAAGAAAAAGGTCCTGGCTCCCGGCGAGATGGAGCAGGTGGTTTTGAAGAAGAGCAGCTTCGCGGAATACCCGGATCTGGGAAAGATCACGATCTGCACGGAGGTGGAATGATGGAAACAAGGAATCTGATCTGTATCGGCTGCCCATTAGGATGTCCTCTGACCGTGACCATGGACGGAGAGAAGATCGAAGTGACCGGAAATACCTGCCCCAGAGGCGCGGATTACGCTAAGAAAGAGGTGTTAAGTCCCACCCGGATCGTCACCTCCAGCATCCGCGTGACGGGCGGCCGGATCGCCAGGGTATCCGTAAAAACGAAGAGCGATATACCGAAAGCGAAAATATTTGAGGTGATGGCGGAGATCCGCGCCAGGAAAGCCGAAGCGCCGGTCCGGATGGGCCAGGTGCTGATCGAGAACTGCGCGGGAACCGGCGTCGACATCATTGCCACGAAGACCGTGGAGGTGGCGTGATGGACCGCGCGGCGGACACGGCCCGGAGAACGGATCTGCTGGAGCCCATCCGTCTGTTCGTGCTGGATATGGACGGGACCTTTTATCTGGGCGACGAGCCGCTGCCCGGGGCCCAGGATTTTGTGGATTACGTCCAGGAAAAGGGCCGCAGGATCCTGTTTTTCACCAACAACTCCAGCCGTTCTCCCAAGGTCTATATCGAGCGGCTGGCGAAGATGGGCTGCCGCATCACCCGGGACCAGATCATGACCTCCGGGGATGTGACGATCGCTTTTTTGAAAGAGACTTATCCGGGCAAAACGATCTATCTGGTGGGTACCCCGGCGCTGGAGGAGAGCTTCCGCGAGGAGGGGATCCG
>CANQYH010000277.1 GCA_947628025.1 uncultured Lachnospiraceae bacterium
TCCCTGCACCGCCAAAAGGACACACAAACCCATCTACTTTCCCCTTGTAAAAATCCACAAGGGCGGGTATAATGAGATTGGCGCTGTTTTCAGCTGTGTGGGAGGTCGGATCTCCTGCATAGGGCCGTGGGGGGCTGCAACTCCTCACGGCCTGCCTTTTATTGTCTCACGGCTTTATTATACATTCTGGTGCTTTCTATTTCAAGGGCTTTTTGCCAAAATGTTGCCTTACCTGTCGATATACGCCCAGGTGGAGGGCGCGGGCGGCAGGCGAGGCTAATTTTTCTGCACAACGCAAAGGACAGCTGCGCAGCTGTCCTTTTTCTCGCATTATTCATTTTTGATGATTCCGAACTGGATAAACGCCGCTCGGATCGCCTCCGCCTTTTCAGGCGTCAGCTCCGCAGCATACGGCCCGTTGGGGCCTGGGGTGCCCTTGTGCTGGAGTTTGGCAAGTCCACAGAGGTCCTTGGTCCACGAGATGGCGAGGTTGCTGACATGCAGGCCGTAGTGCTTCTTGACCCACGCCCGG
This sequence comes from uncultured Lachnospiraceae bacterium, assembly GCA_947628025.1. Taxonomy (GTDB): domain Bacteria; phylum Bacillota; class Clostridia; order Lachnospirales; family Lachnospiraceae; genus UBA3402. The sequence continues at coordinate 533 of CANQYH010000277.1, forward strand.
ATATCCTTGTATGTGGCGCGTTTGGTCTGTAAATACGTTTCGCCCTCATAGTCGTCTATCTCGACTATGAGGGCGAACACGTTTCGGTATACCGCGACACTTCCTTTAAGTAAGGTGTTCGTATACCTCTTAATCAGTGGAGACGACAGGACTCGAACCTGCGACCCTCTACACGTCAAGCAGATGCTCTCCCAGCTGAGCTACATCTCCAACGAAGCCTATTATAAGGGAAAGATCGAAATTTTGCAATAGTTTTTTGAATCCTTTTGCAATTTTTTCGGCAATTTTTTCGGCGGAGGAATAGTTTAAAGTCCCTTTTACCGGGACCGGTCCGCCGTCACAGCGGCAGGAATTCCGGGCGGCGATCGTGGTATACTGTGTAATAGCGGAACCCGCAGGCTTTTAGGATCTCGGCCGCGCGCCCGAATTCATTGCCTAAATAGGCGGGGGTGTGGGCGTCGGAGCCGACGGTGATCAGTTCGCCGCCCAGTTCACGGTAGAGGCGCAGGATTTCTTTGCAGGGGTTTGGGCACCCCAGCCGGTAGCGGTAGCCGCCGGTGTTACATTCCAGGGCTTTTCCGTTCTCGATCAGGATCTTTAACAGCGGTTCGATATATTCTCTGTAATCCTCCGGCCGGTAATTTCGGTTTTTCGACGGCGCGTAGCGGACGATGTAATCCATGTGTCCGTAGGCGTCGAAGCAGTCGGTCATTTTTGCCCGCTCCAGGGTGACCTCAAAGAAACGCCGCAGGGCTTCTTTTTCGGAACGGCCATCGAAATAAACGGGGAGGTACGGGTCGATCCCGTCGATGAAATGGCTGGAGCCGATGATAAAATCAAATTCGTAGGTCCGGACCAGCTCTTTCAGGTAATCGGAAATATGCCGCTGGAGTCCCAGTTCTACGCCTGTTTCCAGGCGGATGCGGCCGCGGAAACGCTCGCGAAGCTCCGCCAGGGCCTTCAGGTAGGCCGGGATATCCAGCGTAAAATCGATCTCGGATTTCCCGTCGTAATCATGGTGGTCGGTAATGCAGATCCGTTTCATGCCAAGCGCGATCGCCCGCTCGATCTGCCGTTCAGGCGGCGTATCGCTGTCTCCGGAAAAGCTGGTATGAAAGTGAAAGTCACAAAGCATAAGGATCCTCCTGGTCCGCGGGTGGGTTTCGGACAGGCCGGGACCAATGAAAGTATAGCACGTCAGGGCGTGATTTGTATATCTTTTTTTTCGATCCGGAAATATATGCTGCGGCTACAGGCTGCCGTTTTGCGGATTTCTAAATGCTTTCTAAATTCTCAAAAAACCCTTGCCAGCGTTCAGGGGCCTATGCTATCATAAATATGATATGTGCGCTAGGAGCGGGGAGATCAGGAAGCGGGCTGTTCAGCGTAAGTTTGTCATGTCCGCTGTTTGGAGAAATTGACACAAAAGAAAAAGCGCGGGCCGGGAGGAGAACATGACGATCAGCGACGTGTCGAATGTATTCGGATTCATAGGCGGACTGGGGATGTTTCTGTACGGCATGCACCAGATGTCGGACGGTATGCAGCAGACGGCGGGCGGAAAGATGAAGCAGCTTCTGGGGCTGCTGACCAGCAACCGTCTGGTAAGCGTATTGCTGGGAACCGCGATCACGGTCATCATACAGAGCAGCGGGGCGACGACGGTGATGGTGGTAGGCTTTGTCGGCGCGGGCGTGATGAATCTGAGCCAGGCCATCGGCATCGTCATGGGAGCCAATATCGGTACGACGATCACGGGCTGGGTGGTCTCTCTGAGCCAGCTTGGCACGGCGATGGCGGTGCTGAAACCGGTATTTTACGCGCCTTTGATGATCGGCATCGGTTCGCTTTTGATCCTGTTCCTGAAAAAGCAGAAAGATCATATCGCCGGGCAGATCCTGGTGGGCTTGGGACTGCTCTTTCTGGGTCTGGATATGATGTCTTCTTCCATATCCGTTTACTCGGACGCGCCGTTTTTCGGCAAAGCGTTCGCTCTTTTGGGCGGCAGTCCGCTTCTGGGCATTCTGATCGGTATCCTCGTGACGCTGCTGCTGCAGAGCTCTTCCGCTTCGGTCGGTATTTTGCAGACGCTGGCCATCAGCGGCGTCGTCACCGGCAATGCGGCCGTCTATATCGTGCTGGGGGAAAACATCGGCGCCTGCTCTACGGCCATGCTTTCCAGCCTGGGTGGTTCGCGGGACGCGAAACGGGCGGCGCTCATGAACCTGATCTTCAACCTGCTGGGGGCGGCCGTTTGCGTCGCCGTCTCGGTCATTTTCTTCGGACTCTACCCCGCATGGGCGGCGCGCAGAGTCTCCGCCGTGGATATCTCCATTTTCCACACGGTTTATAATATAGCGAAGACGGCCCTTTTGTTCCCGTTTGCGGATCAGATCGTGAAGATGTCCGGGATGCTGGTGAAAGAAAAGACGGAAACGGCGGAAGAGGATATGGACGAAGAAGAGGCCGTCACATTAAAGCATCTGGACGAGCGTATCTTCCGTTCGCCGGCGTTCGCGATCGAGACCGCCTCCCTGGAGATCCAGCATATGGGCCTGACGGCTCTTGGGAATGTAAAGCGCAGCATCGACGCGCTGCTGACCGGCAATCTGGATGAGATCGAAGAAGTGTATAAAGTCGAGAAAACGATCGATAATATGGAAAAGATGCTGACGGAATATATGATCCGGATCGAGAACCTGTCCCTGACCGAGGAACAGAAGCAGATGGTCAATCATCTCTTTTACAGCGTCAGCGATATCGAGCGCGTCGGGGACCATGCGGAAAACCTGGCGGAGCTGGCCAAATACCTGGTGGATCACGACTTGAATGTATCCGAGACCGGCATCGAGGATCTGGAGGAGATCAGCAAGGCGGTGTTCCGCTCGTTCGAATACGCTATTGAGGCCCGCCGGACCGGCAATATGGACGCGGTCCGCAAGGTCAGCCAGTATGAGGACGAGGTGGATACGATGGAGGAGGAGATGCGCGAGAAGCATATCGAGCGCCTGTCCCGCGGGGAGTGCGTACCTTCCGCCGGCATCGTGTTTTTGGATATCCTGACCAATCTGGAGCGCATTTCCGACCATGCTTATAACCTGGCAGGTTACGTGAAGAATGAGTTATAAACAGGTTATACGGTAAACTTGCACAAATACGGGACGATTCGCAAAATGCAATATAAATAACCCGTCGATTTTCTAAAAAAGACTTGCTATTTCCGGCAAAATTAGGTAGAATGTAAGCGGGTTGATTATATTTTCACAATCAAAAGAATCTATCTTTAGGAGGAATGAAATCATGGCAGTAAAAGTTGCGATTAATGGTTTTGGACGTATCGGACGCCTGGCTTTCCGTCAGATGTTTGGCGCAGAGGGTTATGAGATCGTTGCGATCAACGATCTGACCGATCCGAAGATGCTGGCTCATCTGCTGAAGTATGATACCGCTCAGGGCGGATATACCGGACGCATCGGAGAGAACAAGCACACCGTAGAGGCCGGCGAGGGCTGCATCATCGTTGACGGCCAGCAGATCACCATCTACAGCGAGAAGAACGCCGCGGATCTTCCGTGGGGCAAACTGGGCGTAGACGTGGTTCTGGAGTGCACCGGTTTCTATACTTCCAAGGCCAAAGCTCAGGCTCATATCGATGCTGGCGCGAAGAAAGTGGTTATTTCCGCTCCGGCCGGCAACGATCTGCCGACTATCGTTTACAGCGTAAATGAGAACACCCTGACCAAGGATGACACCATCATTTCCG
>CANQYH010000278.1 GCA_947628025.1 uncultured Lachnospiraceae bacterium
TGTAAGATGCAGCCGCTTCTTCGGAGTAGGGAGTCTCCGCAATACCGTTCTCCGCAAGGAAAGCGTTCTGCTCATCCTCCGGCAATCCAGCCGCCTGCGCATACAGTTCATTCCGTGAGATGCTGCGCTGTCTCCCGGTAAGGTAGCCAAACACATCGGATTCGGCGGCAAATGCGGTAACGCATCCCACCGACAGTACAAGTGCCGCCGCGACAGCGGGTAATACGATTCTTTTCTCTTTCATGACTTATTCCACCTTTCATTATTCTGACTTCCGTCAGTGATTATAAGATAAACCATGAATGAGGAATGTGCGTGGCGGTTATTTGGAATTCGTGTGGAATCTGCAAATGGCGGAACAGGCTTTATCCCACGGTCCCTTTCTCATTTTCCGTTCTCCCCCGGCGGTAAAGCCAGACAGCCAGCACGGTCCCGGCGATCAGGATGACGACGCCGATAAACAGAATGGCAGCTGCAAATCCCTGGAAGAGTCGTCCCATATCGCTGACTGCGCTCACGCCGCCCAATCCGCTCGCACCGCCTCCCAGTTCCCCCAGGATCTGATCCACTACCTCCGGAGGCAGGTCCTCCGCCCCCTCGATCATGACGCCTCCCATGCTGCCGAACCCTCCTACGCTGTTAAACATATCGTTAGAAATTCGAAAAAATTCCCCGAACAGAAAACGGGCCAGCGCCCCCACGATGGCAATCCCCAGACCGGACAGGGCCACATACGCTCCCGCGAGCCACCCGTATTTCCGGATCAGGCGGCCCAGAAAGCCGGGCAGCCGCTCCAGTTCCTCAGACAGACCGGCGCTTTCCTTTTCGCCGGGATCGGTCCGGACCGGTTCCGGCCGGGAAACCATCCCGCTCTCCGCGGCGGACTGGTTCGGTTCCGTCTCGCTCAGCAGTTCATCGGTGGTGACGCCAAAGGTCCTGGCCAGGGCCAGCAGTTTGGACACCTCCGGGGTAGCGTCTCCCAATTCCCATTTGCTCACGGCCTGGCGGGACACTCCCACGGCAGCGGCCAGCTGTTCCTGCGACAGATTCGCCTGCATACGGTAATAATAGATCTTTTCGTTCAGCTTCATGTGCTTTTCTCCTTTCCGTCAGGAACATCCCGACGTCTTAAAGATAGCAGAAATCCCGGTTGAAAGCTACCAGTTAAAGCTTGAAATTTCCGCAACCAGCGGTTGCGGCGTTCCCATAAGCAGGAAAAACCGGCCGCCGATCCCCCCGGCCGCCGGTTCTTCGGATTTTTGAGCGCCGGCCGCAGAACCGGCCCATGTTTATGACGGCGTTACGACGGCGCGCTGTCACATCAGGTTCGTATATCCCATCAGCGCCGCGTCCACTTCCTTCGCCACCTCGCGGCCCTCGCGGATGGCCCAGACCACCAGGGACTGCCCGCGGCGCATATCGCCGGCCGCGAAGACTTTTTCCACGTTGGTCCGGTAGCTTCCGGCCGCGGTGTCCACGTTCGTCCTGGCGTTCAGCTTCACGCCAAACGCGTCGGAGACGTACTTCTGACTGCCCAGGAAGCCGGCGGCGATCAGTACCAGATCCGCCGGGACCTCCCGTTCGCTGCCCTCAACCGGGACCATCATCGTGCGGCCCGTCTTCTCATCTTTCTGCGGCGTCAAAGAGACCAGCACCGCCGCGCAGAGCTTGCCGTCTTTCGTCTTTTTAAACTCTTTTACTGTGGTCTGATAGATCCGCGGGTCGCTTCCGAATGCCGCGATCGCTTCCTCCTGGCCGTAATCGGTCTTTAAGATCCTGGGCCACTCCGGCCAGGAATTGTCCTCGGTGCGCTTCTCCGGGGGCTTCGGCATCATTTCCAGCTGCACCACCGACTTGCAGCCGTGGCGGATGGACGTCCCCACGCAGTCGTTTCCGGTGTCGCCGCCGCCGATGACGATGACGTGCTTATCCCTGGCGGAAATGTACCGGCCGGCCGTCAGTCTCGTGACCGGCATCGCGGTATCCGTCACAGACAGGCCAGGTCCGTTTCCACAGGCGCCGCCGGCCGCCAGAACATTCCCGCCGTTTCCGATCCGTCCCGCCGCATATGGCCCTGCCGCCGAGGCGTGCGCCGATTCCTGCGCTTTCGCGGCTTTCGCCGCCATTTCGGCCGCCTCTGCCGCCAGCGCCGCGTCCCGCTCCGCCAGCAGGCATTTGGTCGTAGATTTCAGAAAATCCACCGCGAAGCAGATCCCGTCCGCATCGCGGCCCGGCGCATTGATGTCTCTGGGATTGGAGGCGCCGCAGGCCAGGATCACACTGTCGTATTCTTGCAGGATCTCCGCTGCTTTCCGGTTCTTTCCCACGTCCGCCCCGGTCACGAATACAACGCCCTCCGCCTCCATGACGGCGATCTTACGCTCGACGATCTGTTTCTCCAGTTTCATGTTGGGGATCCCGTACATCAAAAGCCCGCCGACCCGGTCCTCCCTCTCGTAGACCGTCACGCTGTGGCCGCGCTTATTTAACTGGTCGGCGGCCGCCAGGCCCGCGGGACCGGAACCGATCACGGCCACCCGCTTGCCGGTGCGGATCTTCGGAGGCTTGGGTCCGGCCAGGCCGTCGGCATAGGCTTTTTCGATCACTGCGAACTCATTTTCCTTGATGCTGACCGGGTCGCCGTTCAGGCCGCAGGTGCAGGCCGCCTCGCAGGGGGCCGGGCAGACGCGGGAGGTAAACTCCGGAAAACTGTTGGTCCGCTTCAGCCTGTTATAGGCCTGCTTCCAGTTGCCGGTGTAGACCAGGTCGTTCCATTCCGGAATCAGGTTATTGAGCGGACAGCCGGAGGCCATGCCTTTGATCATCATGCCCGACTGGCAGAAAGGCACGCCGCACTCCATGCAGCGGGCCCCCTGCTTTCTCTGCTCCGCCTCGCTTAAAGGGGTATGGAATTCATTGAAATGCTTGATCCTTGCTTTTGGTGCCGCCGCTTTGGAGACGGTCCTGTCAAATTCTAAAAAACCGGTTGGCTTTCCCATTTTTGCTTTCCTCCCCTTTACTTTCTCGTATTGGCGTAGAACGCCTCGATCTGCGCCTGTTCGCTGGACAATCCTTTTTCCTCCATCTGCACGATGGTGTTCATCATGCGGCGGTAATCGTGAGGCAGGATCTTCTTAAACTTGGGCAGGTACTCGCCGAAATTCTCCAGGATCTCCTTGCCGCGGGCGGAATTGGTGCAGGCCACATGCTCGTTGATCATGTCTTTCAGCTCCAGCACGTCGTATTTGTTCGTGACCTCTTCCATGGAGACCAGGTCTTTATTCAGACGCTTGTAGAGGTCGTTCTTCTCATCCAGCACATAGGCGATGCCGCCGCTCATGCCGGCCGCGAAATTCTTGCCGGTGGGGCCCAGGATCACCACCCGGCCGCCGGTCATGTACTCGCAGCCGTGGTCCCCGACTCCCTCCACAACGGCCATTGCGCCGGAATTGCGGACGCAGAACCGCTCGCCGGCGACGCCGCTTATGAACGCCTTGCCGCTGGTAGCGCCGTAGAGGGCCACGTTGCCGACGATAATGTTGTCTTCGGCCTTAAACTGGACGCCGGTAGGCGGGTAAACGATCAGTTTGCCGCCGGATAAGCCTTTCCCAAAGTAATCGTTGCTGTCGCCCGAGAGTTCCAGCGTCAGCCCTTTCGGGATAAACGCGCCGAAGCTCTGGCCGCCGCTTCCGGAACAGAGGACCGTAAACGTATCCTCCGGCAGCCCGTCCGGGTACCGCTTCGTGATCTCCGAGCCGAAGATCGTCCCCAGGGTCCGGTTCACATTGGAAACGTCGATCTGCAGGCTCTTTTTCTGGCCGCTTTCCAGGGCGCGGTTCAATTTTTTCAGGAATACGGTCTCGTCGACGGTCTCTCCCAGCTTAAAATCAAATTGCTGCTTGCGGGCGTAGCCGGCCAGTTTTACATCCGTATAAGGATTCCCGAGGATGTTGGCCATGTCCACGCGGGCCGCCCGTTCCGACGGCATCCGGTCTTTTTTCTTCAGCAGGTCGGTGCGCCCCACCAGCTCATCTACGGTGCGCACGCCCAGTTTCGCCATGTATTCCCGCAGCTCCTGGGCGACAAAGCGCATGAAATTGATCACGTATTCCGGCTTACCCTTAAAGCGCTTGCGCAGCTCCGGATTCTGGGTCGCCACCCCTACCGGGCAGGTGTCCAGATTGCAGACGCGCATCATCACGCAGCCCATCGTGACCAGGGGCGCCGTCGCGAAGCCGAATTCTTCCGCGCCCAGCATACAGGCGATGGCCACGTCCCGGCCGGTCATCAG
>CANQYH010000279.1 GCA_947628025.1 uncultured Lachnospiraceae bacterium
ATATCGCATGGAAAGCGGCGGGGCCCCTGGAGCAGAAGCTGCGGGAGACAGGCATGTGGGGCCTGTTTACGGAGATCGAGATGCCTCTGATCTACAGCCTGTACCATATGGAAGAGGCGGGCGTGAAGGTAGAGAAAGAGGCGCTCAAGCAGTACGGGGATGATCTGAAAGTACAGATCGAAAAGCTGGAAAAAGAGATCTACGAGCTGGCCGGCGGGCCGTTTAACATCAATTCCCCGAAGCAGCTGGGCGAGATCCTGTTCGAGCGCATGAAGCTGCCCCACGGGAAAAAGACGAAGACCGGATATTCGACGGCGGCGGACGTGCTGGAAAAGCTGGCGCCGGAGTATCCGGTGGTGCAGATGATCCTGGATTACCGGCAGCTGACGAAGCTGAATTCTACCTACGCGGAGGGACTTTACGGGTTTATCCGGGAGGATGGCCGCATCCATGGGAAATTCAATCAGACGATCACGGCGACGGGACGTATCAGCAGCACGGAGCCGAACCTGCAGAATATTCCCGTGCGGATGGAGCTGGGCCGCCAGATCCGGAAGGTCTTCGTGCCGGAGGACGGCTATGTGTTTGTGGACGCGGATTATTCCCAGATCGAGCTGCGGATCCTCGCCCATATGTCGGGGGACGAGAGACTGATCGCCGCTTACAGGGACGCCCAGGATATCCACGCGATCACGGCCTCCCAAGTGTTCCACATCCCGCTTTCGGAGGTGACGCCTTTGCAGAGGCGCAACGCCAAGGCGGTGAATTTCGGCATCGTGTACGGGATCAGCGCGTTCGGCCTCAGCGAGGGATTGAGCATCAGCCGCCAGGAGGCGGAGGCCTATATCGAGAACTATTTTGAGACCTATCCAGGCGTGAAAGCGTTTCTGGACCGGCAGGTGACCGAGGGCAAAGAAAACGGTTTTGTGACGACCCTGTTCGGGCGGCGCAGGCCCATACCGGAACTGAAAGACGCCAATTTCATGCGGCGGCAGTTCGGAGAGCGGGTGGCCATGAATTCCCCGATCCAGGGCACGGCGGCGGACGTGATGAAGATCGCGATGATCGCGGTGGACCGGGAGCTGCGCGCGCGGCAGATGCGGTCCCGGATCGTGCTGCAGGTCCACGACGAGCTGCTGGTGGAAGCGGCGGAGGAGGAAGCCGGGGCCGTGACCGCGATCCTGGAGGAAAAGATGAAAGGCGCGGCGGATCTGCGGGTGACGCTGGAGGTGGAGGCCCATACGGGAAAGAACTGGTATGACGCAAAATAGGAGAGTGATCGAGCTGACCGGCGGCATCGGGGCCGGAAAGAGCCGGATTCTCCGTATCCTGCGGGAGGAATACGGGGCGCTGGTCCTGCAGACGGATGCGGTGGGCCGGGAATTGGAGCGGAAAGGCCGGGACGGGTACCGCGGGATCGTGGAAGCGTTCGGGCCGGAGATCCTTTCGGAGGACGGAGAGATCGACGCCGGGAAGTTGGCCGGGAAAGTGTTCGGCGACCGGCAGGCCCTGGAGACGGTCAATGGGATCGTCCATCCGCTGGTGTGGCGGGAGGTCCAGCGGCAGGCCGAGGCGTTCCGGGCCGGGGAGGAACCGGCGGCGGGCGAGGCGTTCGATGGCGTGTTCGGCGTTTTCCCTGATGCCGGCGCATGTCTGGCGGCCGCGGGACGGGATTCGAACCCGTCTCGTCTTTTGGTGATCGAGACGGCCCTTCCGGACCGGAGCGAAAAAGCGGGTGACATTTACGACGAAATATGGTATGTTTATACTTTGGAGGAAACGCGGATCGGGAGGCTGATGGCGGACCGCGGGTATTCCCGGGAAAAATGCCGGGCGGTGATGGCGAACCAGTGCTCCGAGAGGGAGTACCGCGCGCTGGCGGACTGGGTCCTGGACAATAACGGGGACCTGGAGAGCGTCCGGCGGCAGATCGCGGAAAGACTGGGCGGGCCGGAAAGCGGCGAGAGCCGAGATTGAGGAGCGAGCGGCCGGGAAACTCTGCGGGCAAAGCGGCACCGCGCCGCACAAAAAACACAGCACGCCGGCGGCCGTACCCGCATGATGCGGCCGCATTACAAAAGAGAGAAAAGGAAAGTCAGGTCAGAGGCATGAGGTTTGTCAGCATTGCCAGCGGAAGCAGCGGAAACTGTATTTACATAGGCTCGGAGAATACCCATATCCTGGTAGATGCCGGCATCAGCAACAAAAAGATCGAAGCCGGGCTAAACGAGATCGGCGTCAAGGGAAGCGAACTGGACGGGATCCTGATCACCCATGAACATTCGGATCATATCCGGGGACTGGGGATCCTGGCCAGGAAACATCCGGCCCCGATCTACGGAACGAAAGAGACCATAGAGGAACTGTTGGGAATGAGCGGACTGGGAGAATATCCGCGGGAGCTTCTGCATCCGATCGAGCCGGATGTGGATTTTGCGGTCGGGGACCTGAGCATCCAGGCGTTCCGCATCGATCACGACGCGGCTAATCCGGTGGCTTACCGGGTGCGCTGCGGGAGGAAATCGGTAGCGGTGGCGACGGACCTGGGACATTACGACCAGTACATCATCGACCATCTGCAGGGATTGGACGCGGTGCTTCTGGAATCCAATCACGACGTGCGGATGCTGGAGACGGGACCGTACCCGTATTATCTGAAGCGGCGGATCCTGGGCGAGTACGGCCATCTGTCCAACGACAGCGCGGGGCAGCTTTTGAACCATGTGCTCCACGACGGCTTAAAGAAGATCCTGCTGGGGCATCTGAGCAAGACGAACAATTACCCGGAGCTGGCCTATGAGACGGTGCGGCTGGAGATCGACGAGGGGGACCATGGATACAAGGCGGCGGATTTTTCCATCGCCGTCGCGCGCCGGGACGCCATGTCGGAGATCGTGACGTTGTAGCGGAGCGAAAACAGAATGTAAAATAAAGGAGAAGACAGAGATGAGCAAGGCAATCATTACCGTGGTGGGCAAGGACGCCGTGGGTATCATCGCCAGGGTGTGTACGTATCTGGCGGAGCGGAGCGTGAATATTCTGGATATTTCCCAGACCATCGTGCAGGGGTATTTTAACATGATGATGATCGTGGACGTGGACGCGGCAGAGAAGACGTTTGAGGAAATGGTCGGCGATCTGGAGGCGCTGGGCGTGGAGATCGGCGTGCGGATCCATTGCCAGCGGGAAGAGATCTTCACGGCGATGCACAGGATCTGAGACGCGTTTGGGAACGGATTACGACGAGGGGATGAATCAGCATGATCAATATATTCGAAGCGAATGAGACCAATCAGATGATCGACCGGGAGAATCTGGACGTGCGCACCATTACCATGGGGATCAGCCTGCTGGACTGCTGCGACGCGGACCTGGGGGCCCTGAATGACAAGATATACCGGCGCATTACCACGCGCGCGAAAGATCTGGTGGCCGTGGGCGAGCAGATCGCCACGGATTTCGGCGTGCCGATCGTAAACAAGCGCATTTCCGTGACGCCTATCGCGCTGGTCGGCGGCTGCGCCTGCAAAAAAACGGAGGATTTCGTGACGATCGCGAAGACTCTGGACCGGGCGGCCGACGAAGTGGGGGTCAATTTTATCGGCGGTTATTCCGCCCTGGTCAGCAAGGGCATGACCGCGGCGGAGGAGAACCTGATCCGCTCGATCCCGCGGGCGCTGGCGCAGACGGAAAAGGTGTGCAGCTCCGTCAACGTGGGTTCGACCAGGACGGGCCTGAATATGGATGCGGTGCGCCTGATGGGGCAGATCGTCAGGGAGACGGCCGAGGCGACGAAAGAGAGAGACTCTTTAGGCTGCGCGAAGCTGGTGGTCTTCTGCAACGCGCCGGACGACAACCCGTTTATGGCGGGAGCGTTCCACGGCGTGACGGAGGCCGACGCGATCATCAATGTAGGCGTCAGCGGACCCGGCGTGGTGAAAGAGGCTCTGAAAGCGGCGCGGGGAGCCGATTTTGAGGTCCTTTGCGAGACGATCAAAAAGACCGCGTTTAAGATCACCCGGGTCGGCCAGCTGGTGGCGCAGGAGGCGTCCAGGAGACTGGGCGTGCCGTTCGGGATCATCGACCTGTCGCTGGCCCCGACTCCTGCGGTGGGCGACAGCGTGGCGGAGATCCTGGAGGAGATCGGCCTGGAATGTGTGGGCGCTCCGGGGACGACGGCGGCGCTGGCGATGTTAAACGATCAGGTGAAAAAGGGCGGCGTCATGGCTTCCTCTTATGTGGGCGGTCTGAGCGGCGCGTTTATCCCGGTCAGTGAGGA
>CANQYH010000280.1 GCA_947628025.1 uncultured Lachnospiraceae bacterium
GAGAATCTAAGGGGAGATCAAAGAGAAGTGCCATAATCGGGGAAGAGATCAGGGGAATACATAACAGCGAGGAGAGAAAAAGGATGTCTGCAACGTATAACATTGCCATCGACGGACCGGCTGGAGCCGGCAAAAGCACCATTGCCAGAGGACTGGCGGACCGGTTGGGATTTATTTATGTGGATACCGGCGCCATGTACCGTGCCATGGGACTTTATTTTTACCGGCGGGGGATCTGTATGGAGGATGAGGATGCGGTCGCCGGCGCCTGTGGGGAGATCGAGATCTCGCTCCGCTACCGGGACGGTATGCAGAGGGTGATTCTGAACGGCGAGGATGTGTCGGAGCAGATCCGCACAGAGGAGGTAGGCCGTCTGGCCTCCGCCTGTTCCGTTTATGCCGCGGTCCGGCAGAAGCTTCTGAGCCTGCAGCAGGACCTGGCGGCGTCCGCCAATGTGATCATGGACGGGCGCGATATCGGGACCTGCGTACTTCCGGACGCGCAGACAAAGATCTATCTGACCGCCTCTGTGGAGGTGCGCGCCGGACGCCGTTTCCGGGAACTTATGGCCAAGGGAAAGATCAGCGATTTGGAAGAGATCAAAAAAGAAATCAGGGAGAGGGACGAACGGGACATGCACAGGGAGATTGCTCCGCTAAGGCAGGCGGAAGACGCCGTACTGGTGGACAGCTCTGATCTGAGCGCCGGACAGGTGATGGAGCGGATCATTGCGATCGCCGCGGAGCGGGGACTTGGGCAGGAACCGAAAGCGACAGGAAAAGGATGAAAGTAACCGTTGCGAAAACCGCGGGCTTTTGTTTCGGGGTGAAGCGGGCCATGGAGCTGGTCGGCGAACAGCTGGAAAAGGGAGAGGCGCCGATCTATACGCTGGGCCCTATCATCCATAATGAAGAAGTCGTGCGGGAACTGGAACAAAAAGGCGTCCGGGCCGTATCGGCCGCCGAGCTGCCGCAGATCCGCAGGGGGACGGTGATCATCCGTTCCCACGGCGTAGGGCCGCAGATCTACGAGCAGCTGAAAGAGCAGGGCGTCCGCGTGGTGGACGCTACGTGTCCGTTTGTGAGGAAGATACATCGCATCGTCAGGGAGCAGAACGAGGCGGGCCGCCGGGTGATCATTGTCGGCGACAGCGCGCATCCGGAGGTGGAGGGCATCCGGGAATGGGGAAATGAAGACACCATTATAGTCAAGTCGGAGGCTGATTTATCCATTTTGCCGCAAAACCTGGACGAAAAGATAAGTATTGTGTCGCAGACGACATTTAATTACAAGAATTTTAAAGAATTAGTTGAAAAAATTTCAAAAAAGGGTTATGATATAATTGTTTTAAATACGATTTGTAGTGCAACAGAGGAGAGGCAGAGGGAAGCTGAGCATATTGCTTCGCAGGTAGACGCCATGGTGGTCATCGGCGGGAAGAATAGTTCGAATACACGCAAGCTTTATGAAATTTGCCAAAGGAAATGTAAGAACACCCATTTCATTCAGACACTTGACGACTTATCACCTGAAAGTGTATATTCTGTGCGCAGCGTAGGTATTACAGCCGGGGCGTCAACCCCAAACAATATCATTGAGGAGGTTCAAGCACGAATGTCGGAGCTGAGTTTTGAACAAATGTTGGAAGAATCGTTGAAGACAATACGTACAGGAGAGGTTGTCACTGGCAAGGTCATCGATGTAAAAGAAGATGAGATCGTCCTGAATATTGGCTATAAATCCGATGGCATCATTCCGAGAAACGAATATACCAACGATTCCAATCTGAATCTGAAGACCGTTGTCCATGTGGACGACGAAATGGAGGCCAAGGTAATGAAGGTCAATGATGGCGAAGGCCAGGTGGCGCTGTCTTATAAGAGACTGGCCGCTGACAGAGGGAATAAGAGGCTGGAGGACGCTTTCAATAATCAGGAAGTCCTGAAAGCGAAAGTAGCGCAGGTCCTGGACGGCGGTCTGAGCGTCGTCGTGGAGGAGACCCGGGTGTTCATCCCGGCCAGCCTGGTTTCGGACGTTTACGAGCGAGATCTGTCCAAGTTTGCGGGACAGGAGATCGAGTTTGTGATCACAGAGTTCAATCCCCGCAGGAGGAGGATCATCGGCGACCGCAAGCAGATCATGGTGGCCCGCAAGAAAGCGATGCAGGAAGCTCTGTTTGCGCGCATCCATGTGGGCGACGTGGTAGAGGGTGTGATCAAGAATGTGACCGATTTCGGCGCGTTCATCGACTTGGGCGGCGCGGACGGCCTGCTTCATATTTCCGAAATGTCTTGGGGACGCGTGGAGAACCCGAAGAAAGTCTTTAAGGCTGGAGAGAAGCTGACCACGCTGATCAAGGATATCAACGGCGACAAGATCGCCCTGAGCCTTAAATTCCCGGATCAGAATCCGTGGGCGGACGCGGCTGTGAAGTACGCGGCGGGCAACGTCGTGACCGGGCGCGTGGCGCGTATGACGGACTTCGGCGCGTTCGTGGAGTTGGAGCCGGGCGTGGACGCTCTGCTTCATGTGTCTCAGATCTCCAGAGAGCATGTGGATAAGCCGTCCGACGTGCTTTCGATCGGGCAGGAGATCACAGCCAAGATCGTTGACTTCAACGAGGCGGACCGCAAGATCAGCCTGAGCATCAAGGCTCTGCAGGCCCAGCAGGAGAAGAAAGCTCCTGTCGAGGACGCCGATGTGGCAGACGTGGACGTAGAGGCCGTAGGCGCGCAGCTGGCGGCAGAGGACGAGCAGTAAGACCGATCCTGACTGTCGGCCGGAGCGGGATCCCGTGCCGCCGGCGATGGCAATATAATATTTAAAGCGAGAATACCGGATCGTTTGGCCGGTCAGATGGGGAGTCTGACTGGGCGGGCGGTCCGGTTTTTGGTTGGGATAGCAACGGCCTGATCATCAGGAGAATTCTTATTCTGCATTTTCCCTGCATAATATTGACAAAGTTCGACTCAGGGTATACGATAATGATGTGCCTATCCGATTCCGTTCACGGAAAGGCGCGCCTCGTTTCTTTTCTGCAAAAGATAACCTCACGGAAATTCCCTTTTACAAAAGATAAAATATGGATCAAAGCGATGCAGCGGTTAGCCTTGGCTGACTGCTGGGCATTGAACCGCGCAATTTTATTGTAGAAGGAGGATGTTTCTATGAATGATGTGTACGACATCTATGACCGTATCAGCAAACGCTGCCTCACAGTTTCCGCATCCGGCACGATCATGCTGATCAACGGCCTGTTCCACACGGATTATCCGCTGGACAGCGAGATCACTTACAACTGGACCGAACACGTCGACGACGAATTGAGGCGGACGCTGGCCGACACGATTGTTACCATCGGGCGGGGAAGGAGCTATCATATCGAATTTCAGATGTATCCGGATTCAAAGATCGTTATGAGGGTCTTTGAGTATGGATACCGGCACGCGGACCGGACGCGGGGAGCAGGAGAGCGGCTGTATTTTCCAAAACCGATGGTGGTGTATCTGTACGAGGGAGAAAAAGGGCCGGATACGCTGGAACTGATCATTGATTTTGGGGAGCAGGGGGAGTTTTTGTACCGCGTCCCTGTGTTCCGTTATCTGGAAGCAGATTATGAAGAAATGAGAAAGAAGCAGCTGATTGTGCTGATCCCGTTCCAGCTTTTGCGTCTGAGAAAGGAGATCGAGAAAAAACGTACTCCGGAGAACCTGGAGGCGTTGAAAGCGCTGGTAAAAAATGATATAATAGGAGCCATCGAACAAAATGTCGCTGCGGGGAATATTTCGGCGACGGAGGGACAGACGCTCCGGGAACTGAGCCTGCGGCTGTACCATCATGTTTATCGGAGGTATGAAGAGATGGAGAGCGAGGGTGTGAACCAGGCGGTAGAGGATGCGCTGATCCTGGATATCGACATTGCGCTGGCGGAAGAGAGGAAGAAGTGGAAAGCGGTGGTTGCGGAGAAAGACGTGGAGATGGCGGAGAAAGAGGCAGTGATGGCGGAAAAAGAGGCGAAGATGAAAGCGGAGATGGCGGAGAAAGATTCCATCATAGAGAAATTGCAGGCGCGTCTTCAGGAGCTGGAGAGAGGAATAACGTAAAACAGGATGAAAAGAAATGAAATGAGGCGGGCAGACGAGGGTGTACTGATCCTGGATATCGACATTGCGCTGGCGGAAGAGAGGAAGAAATGGAAAGCGGTGGTTGCGGAGAAAGACGTGGAGATGGCGGAGAAAGAGGCAGTGATGGCGGAAAAAGAGGCGAAGAT
>CANQYH010000281.1 GCA_947628025.1 uncultured Lachnospiraceae bacterium
AAAAAATTTCACAGGCATTGAAAAATTCCCATTTTTCAATGCCTGTGGCGAATTTTATGACTTTGCAATTGCCCTATAAAATATTTTTTCGCCTTACCCCGGTCAAAAACAGTGAAAATGGCACTTGACATTTGGCGGCCGGTCCTGTATGTATTAATTATAATGAGTGCAATGAAACGGCCGGCATGAGATCAGAACAACTGGTACTCCGCGCCGTTTTTTGTATCCGGAGAACGAGAAAAGAGGCGTATGTCCATGGGGAGAATGAACGAAGTGCTGGCGGGACGGGAAGGGAATTACCTGATCCCGTTCTTCTGGCAGAACGGCGGCGGAGAAGTCCCGATCCGGGAAGAGATGAAAGCGATCCGGCAGTCGGGCATCCGCGCGGTTTGCGTGGAGTCCCGCGTCCATCCGGATTTTCTGGGACCGGACTGGTGGCGGGATATGGATGTGATCATGGAGGAGGCCAGGCGGCTGGATATGCGGGTGTGGGTGCTGGACGACGCCCATTTCCCGACCGGCTACGCCAATGGGGCGGTCCGGACCCATCCCGAGGCCCGGAAGCGGTACCTGGACTGCGTCCGCACCGACGCGGCGGGACCTCTGCGGGGCAGCAGCTTTATGGTGCGCCTGGAGCCGGGCGAGCAGCTGATCGCGGTCACGGCGGGTCGTACGTGCGGAGAAGGGAGCCGGCTTTCAGAACTCATCGACCTGACGGACCGGGTGCGCGGCGGGCTTTTATACTGGGACGTCCCGGAGGGGGTCTGGACGGTCAGCATCATAAAAGTCACGGACCGCAGCACGGGCAGGAAAGAGTATATCAACCTGATCGACCGCCGGGCGGTGCGGCTTTTGCTGGAGACGGTCTACGAGCCCCATTTCCGGCGGTACGGGGATTGTTTCGGGGATACGTTCGCCGGCTTTTTCTCGGATGAGCCGGAGATCGGCAACGTATTGTCGGAATACGGCCACGACGCCAGGATCGGCCGGCCGGATGCGCCGCTGCCCTGGTGCGAGGAACTGAAAGAGCGGCTGCGGCAGGAGTTCGGTCCGGATCAGGCGGTCTGCCTTACCGCGCTGTGGATGCAGATCGACGGGATCTCCCCGCGCGCCAGGCGCTGTTTCATGGAGGCCGTGGCCGATCTTTACAGCAAAAATTTTTCTTGCCAGGCCGGCGACTGGTGCAGGGACCATGGCGTGGAATATATCGGGCATGTGATCGAAGACAACGGGTGCCACAGCCGCCTGGGGCTGGGGACCGGACATTTTTTCAAGGCGCTTTGGGGGCAGGATATGTCCGGGATCGACGTGGTGCTGCAGCAGATCCGCCCGGGACTCTGCGGCGGAGGATTTTACAGCATCGGAGGAAAAGGACAGTATGACGGAAGATTTTTCCATTACGGCCTGGCTAAAATGGGCGTCAGCCTCGCTTATCTGGATGAGAAGAAGCGCGGGAGGACCATGTGCGAGATCTTCGGGGCCTACGGATGGACAGAGGGACTAAAGCTGATGAAATGGCTGGCCGACCACATGCTGGTCCGCGGCGTCAATTATTTCGTCCCCCACGCGTTTTCCATGAAAGAATTTCCGGACCCGGACTGCCCGCCGCATTTTTATGCCCATGGTCAAAACCCGCAGTATCCGTATTTCAGATACCTCTGCGCGTATATGAACCGGATGTGCCATCTGCTGCAGGGCGGTCGGCCGGTGTTCGGCGCGGCGGTGTTTTATCACGCCTGCGCGGAATGGATGGGCGGCTGCGACGGGTTTGAAACGCCGGGAAGCAGGCTGATGCAGCGCCAGATCGACTATCTGGTGCTGCCAGAGACAGAACTTTTGGCCGCGGAGGTGTCCGGCGGAAAGCTGAGGACGCGGGCGGGCGACTGCGGGCTCCTGGTATTTCCGCGCTGTGAGTATCTGCCTGGAGAGGTCTTGGACTGGTGTGACTGTGCGCTGGAACAGGGGCTGCGGATCGTAGTGGAGAAGCAGGCTCCCCGCCGTGCGGAAAGCGGCCTCCCCTACCGGAACCCGAAGCTGGAGATCGCGGAGGATCTGGCGGACCTGCTGGAAAAGGAGAACTGGGGAGAACTGAAGATGGACCGGCGCCTTCCGGACCTCAGATATTCGCATTACCGGCGCGGCCGGGAAGAATTCTTTTTCTTCTTTAACGAGTCTGTGACGGAAACGGCAAAGACCCGTGTGCGGCTGCCCGGGCCTGCGGACGGAGAACTGTACCGCTACGACGCCTTTGAAAACCGGCTGTACTGGATGCCTTTGGAAAACGGGACCCTGGCGCTGCGGTTGGTTCCGGGCGAGGCGGCAGTCTTTTACCGTACCGGTACGCGGGAGACGCCGGACGCGGAGACCCTTTACTGCGGCAGTACGCAGGAAAGACTGTCGGAGGCAGATCGTTCGGATGCGGGAGAACATCTGCCTGCTGCGGAGAAATGGAGGGACTGGGAAAATGCGGAAGCGGCGGTCTGCGCCGGTACCTGGAAGCTGCAAAGGACCGGCTATGACGGGCGGGAATATCCGGAGATACGGACCGAGCGGCTGTTCGATGTGACGGGGCCGGAGGGTGATCCGTTCTTTTCCGGGACGATGACGTATGAGCTGGTATTCGGCGGCAGAGAACTGCTGGGAGCTTCTGCCTTTGAAGAAGCGAAAGGACAGGCTTCGGACGGGTATCTGCTGGACTGCGGGGAGGTCTGCGAGACGATGTCGGTCCGGCTGAACGGGAAACCGCTGGGAGTCCGGATCGCCGCGCCGTACACAGTGCGGATCGGCGCGGGCGATCTGCTGACCGGCGAGAACCATTTATGTATCGAAGTGCGCAACACGCTGGTACACGCGCTGCAGGATCCCATGTCGGCCTCGATGCCGGTGGAGCCGTCCGGACTTTTGGGCCCGGTGAGAATAATAGGAGGAACAAGAAATGTATTATGATACGCTGGAGGCTTTAGCTGAAAAATACGACCGCACGCCGAAGCAATTCGCGTTTGCGGCCCGCAGCCGCGAAGAACACCGTCTGTGGCGCGAAGCGGCCGGGAAACGGCTTTGGGAGATCACAGGGATCGCGGATTGCGAGCGAACGCCGGCCGGCGCGCAGAAGACCGGCGAGGAACAGAAAGACGGGTACAGAAAGGAATCCTGGCAGATGGCGACGGAGCCCGGGATCCTCATGCCCTTTTACCTGCTGCGCCCCGAACGGCCCAACGGAGCCGCGGTGCTGGTCCTGCACGGCCACGGCGGCGGAAAAGAGCTGACGGAAGCATTCGCGGAAGAGCTGGCGCAGGCGGGATTTTTGGCGGCCTGTCCCGACGAACGCGGCAGCGGAGAACGGAGGGAGCGGTTCGAGCAGGGGGACGAGGAAGCGCTGCGGCGGGGCAATTCCCACCGGGAACTGATGCAGGCGGCGCTTGGATTCGGCCAGTCGCTGATCGGGCTGGCCGTCTGGGACCTCATGCGCCTGGCGGACGTGGTCGCGGACCTGCCGGAGGTACGCGGCGGCAAACTTGGATGCGCCGGCTTTTCGGGCGGAGGACAGCAGGCGCTGTGGCTGGCCGCGCTGGACGAGAGGATGGAAGCGGCGGTGACGGGCGGCTATTTCTACGGAATGAGGGATTCCCTACTGCGGATGTCCAACAACTGCGCCTGCAATTATGTGCCGATGATGTGGAAGACCATGGATATGGGCGATCTGGGCGCCATGATCGCGCCGCGGGCCTTGTGGATCGCCAGCGGCGAATCGGATCCCCTGAACGGGCAGCGGGGCCTGGAAAATGTGTATGAACAGGTAGCGGTGACGAAAACAGCATACGCTTTATATCCGGATAAGGGGCAGCTGGTCCATCACGTATATCCGGGCGGCCATGTCTGGTGCGGAGACGGGATCAAAGAGTTCCTGCTGGAAAAGCTGGCGCGGTAAAGCACATACGCTTTTCCTGTAATTTAGGATTGTCAGATTTTGCGGATGGTGCTAATATAATAAGAACCGACATTTTAATGTATAAAAATCCATTATTTTAGGAGGAATCACATGTTTCCGATATTGAAAGCTGAAAAGCTGGCGGACAGGATCTACCTGATGGACGTGAAAGCGCCTCGGGTTGCCAGGTCCTGCCAGCCGGGTGAATTTGTGATCGTGAGGACGGATGAGACGGGAGAACGGATTCCCCTGACCATCTGCGATTACGACCGGGAGGCCGGGACCGTCACCATCGTGATCCAGGTGGTGGGCGCTTCCACTCAGAGAATGTGCCGGCTGCAGG
>CANQYH010000282.1 GCA_947628025.1 uncultured Lachnospiraceae bacterium
CCCCGGGTCCGACGGGGATCATGCCGGCCCTGGACTACATTGAGAACAATTATATGCAGGCGTTTTCGATCGGCGACCTGGCGGCCCTGTGCCATTGGAGCCCCACCCATTTCCGCAGGATCTTCCACGAGATGATGGGGATCTCCCCGTTAGACTACCTGATCAGCACCCGCATCATGAAGTCCTGCAATCTGCTGTGTACGACGAACCGCTCCATCCTGGACATCTCCGGCATGGTGGGCTTCCAGTCCGTCTCCAGCTACAACCGCCATTTCTTCCAGATCATGCACACGTCGCCGCGGGATTACCGCAAACAGGCCAGGGAGGCCAATCAGTACGCCCAGGCGCAGACAGTACTGCCCTACTCGGGATGGATGGCTCCCGAATAGGGCAGAGGATTCATCGGATCATTGCAGTTTCAGTTCCGTGTTGGAGCGGATGAAATAGAGTCCCGCCCCGTCGGAGGGCTCGTATTTCACCAGCGCGTCCCCGACGGCCACCCATTCGCCGGCTTTCAGGCCGTAACGGTTCGTCTCCTCCCAGCTGGAGCAGACGGCGTCCGCCAGTTTAAAGCCCGTCCGGCTGACGCTGCACAGAAGCGCGGTCATGACCTGGTAATCGTACCAGGCGGAGTTCAGCAGCACCGTCTGCGTGGACTCCTCGTAGACGGTCCGCTCCCGGCTGAGGCCGCATTTTAAGCACAATACGTAGCTTTCGCCGCCGGCCTCCTTATAAAAGCTCATCAGTTCCCGGCCGCTGTTGCCGCTGATCGCGTAAACGTCGATCTTCTGCGGGGCGATCTCAAAACCGCGCCGCCCGCCGATGTCCTCGATGATCTGCTCCATCATATCCTCAAACTGGGGCATCCAGACCAGGAAACTGCCGGCCAGCTGGGGCGTCAGGAAAAAGTTCCGGTTGGCAAAGCTGCCGCCCAGGATCTCCTCCGTCTCGTGCCAGACTCCCGTGCCGTCCAGATAGTATCCCTCGCTGGTGAAACCGTCCGTCAGGTACGTCCCGTCCTCTTTCGTGTACCACCAGCTCCCGTCCTCCTGCTCCTCCCAGCCCGCATAGGCCGGAGCGGCTGCGGACAGGGCCAGCAGAGCCGCCGCGAGCAGCGCCGCCGTTCCTCTTTTCTGTTTCCCGCTTTTTCCTCTCACGATGTTTCCTCCTTTTCCGCCGTCCAAACGGCCGTTTATTTCCCCACATCCGTCGTATACAGGACCGCTCCTCCGCAGGCCGAAAGCACCCGTCCCAGCTCCGTCTCCCAGTCCGTATCCCCCAGAAGCTCCGCGTTGGCATCGATCAGATCCTCGATGACCCGGTAGAACGGCGCCTCCTTAAAGGCCTGCTCCCGCTCCGCCTCCGTCTCAAACGACCGGTTCTGGAACTCCTTAAACTGTTCCCGGTACGGCGTACTCTGGTAGGCGGCCAGCTTTAAGCGGTACTCGACGATCAGCTCCTCCAGCCGCCCGATCCGGCGGATCTCCGAGATCTCCTCCCACAGCTGCTCCTTGTCCGCGGCGATCGTATCCGCACCGATCATCTGGCAGAACTGGTCGAACGCCCGCTGGCTCTGGTTGACCACATTGTCGGGGCTGATCCCGTTTAGCAGATCCTGGAGATAGGTGTCCCAGTCCACGCGGATCTCCCCGTACTGCTCGTACTGGCGGTCCTCGTAGGCTTCCTGCTGGTCGGTCAGCACCGCCTGGTACGCGGAGGTATTCCGTATGGCGGTCATGTCCTTGTCGGAACTGAAATCCGCGGAAAGCTCCACCATGTATTTTTCCCAGGCCTCCTGGATCTGCGGGGACTGGTCGTCCCGCCGGTCCGCGTAGAAGTCCTGGAGCTGGTCCACCGCACTCTCCTCGTAGGCGGAAGTCTCCCGGGCCGCGACGGATGCGTCCGCTTCCCGCTCGTTCATCATGGAGGCCGCTTTCATCTGCGCCTGATACTCCCGGTATTGCTGCCGGTCGGAGGGCATCCGCGAGATGGCCTCGTCGGAGAGCCTGAGCGTCACCAGATAATCCTCCAAAGTGCTGGTATATTTGGCGCTGATCAGGTATCCCTCCTGCATCCGCAGCGCCGCGTCGGAGGGCAGGCCGTCGACCGTCCCCAATCCGCACAGGTCATAGAATTCTTTCAGTTTTTCTCTCTGCAGCAGGAACTTTTCCCGCAGGCCTGCCGCGTAATCGCGGATCCGCACCGTATAGAAAAATCCCATTTCCTGAGTCAGCCGGTAAAGCTCCTGCTCCATCTCACCAGTGCTGCTAAAAAACAGTTTCTCCGCGCTGGCGTCGTCCTCACGCTCCGCGTCCGAGCGGTCCGTGACGATCTCGTAATGTCCGGTTGTCTCGTCTCCCACCCAGGTAACGCGGTGGGCCCGGTTCAGATAACCGGCGGCCAGATTGTCGAGATACAATTCCAGGGCTTTCATCTCCAGCTCCGCGTTCTGGGCCTCCAGGTCCATGGAATAGCACTTGGCTTTGGCGAGGTCCGTCGGTTTGTAGTAATATTCGTCCGTGTTAAAGCCTACCACCATATACTGGCGGCTGGCCACGTCCCCGTATTCGAACGCGGCAAAGAACGCGCCCGGCTGGAGCTGGATGCTCACGCCGTTGCGGAAATTCACCATAAACAGGCCGTTGGACAACGACGCGATCAGAAGCTCGTTCTGGTTCAGCAGGCTTATGTTGTCCATGGAGTAGGAGTCCAGGCCCCCGGCCCTCTGCAGCCGGTCCTCGATGACCGCCTCCTGGGCCGCGCCGATCGTCACGCTGCTGCCCGAGGCGGAATCTCCGTCCGTCACCAGGCCGTATTTCGTGGAGGAAGCCGTAAATTCCTCCGCCGTCAGAAACTGTTCGTCCCAGTAGCTCCAGGAGAGACTCTGGTCTTTCCGGATATAGAGCTTTACGCCCTCGTCGGTGATGGCCGCGATCATCTCCGCCTCCCGGCCCGAACGATCCTTATAATACAGGGCTCCGGCGTCCATGATCTGCCCGGGTATCTCCTCATCCTGCAGCAGGTTGGTCGAACCATCCGAATACCGGATCCTGCTCTCGGCAGACCCGCTGGCGTAAGCGCCCATGAACCCTCCGCCGTCGTTCTCCACCTCGGCGTAGTAGATCGCGCCCGTATCGCCGGACGGAGCCACCATCTCCCCGGTAATGGTGCTGCTGCTGAACGTGACGCTGGTCCCGCCCGGGAAGATCATCTGGTATCTGGTCGGGTACCCCTCCACGCTCTCCGTGATCGAATTCAGGAACTTTTTCTTGACTTTCTTGCCTTCGCTGTTGATCTCTTCGGTCTCCTCATAGTAGTAGAACGTGCGGCTGATCTTTTCCGACCACTCGACGGGTTTCATCCAGTAGGTAAATCTCCTCCCCCTGCAGGCCCGGTTGGGCACATTGATCGGAATATAGCGCTGGACGCGCCGGATCCCGTCCTCCGTCAGGATCTCCGACTCCATGTGCGCGTACATAGCTTCCAGGTTCCCGTCCGCCGTCTCAAAGGATTCCGTGAGCGGGTTCGCGTTTGTCCTGCCTCTGCTGTCCCAGCCTCCCGGCTGCATATCGGCCAGCTGCACATGGCAGCCCTGTCCGGCCAGACTGCCGTTCCAATTCGCCATCATATCATAGTCGCCCTCGATCAGAAGCAGGAGCGTGGACACGGCCTGGCTGTACAGCGCGGAAGAAAACCGGTCGGCGCCGCCGGCGATGTTATGGATATTGTCCCAGAGCCCCAGTTTCTGCCACGTACGCCCGCCTGTCGTATAGATCCAGCTGTGGTACGAGGTGTCCAGCCGGTTGGCTTTCGCCAGCGTCCCCACTTTCAGGTTAAAGTTTGTGCCGGTATAATTGCCGCTGCCGTCGAACACCTGAGCGGCAAAATTATAGATATCCGCCGCGTATACGATCTCCATATCGAGGCCGCTTTCCTCGGTCGTATGGAACACGGAAAACGTATCCGCCGCGTTCAAAACCTGCCCCGCCTTGATCCGGTCCATCGAGTACTCTCTCATGGCGTCCTCGACCGCGTCCAGATCCTCATAGACCTGACCATTCGGCACGGACTGCCAGGCCTGCTTCTGCTGCTCCCAGTTGGTCTGATCCGAGACAAAAGCCGCCCCGGGCGTCTCGCCGCCGATCCCGATGTCATAGCAGGCGACGACCGTCGTAAAGATCGTCTGGTCGATGGCCGCGTCTTCCTCGTCCATATCGTCGGAACCGTCGTCCTCGTCCCCGATCTCTCCCAGGCTGCTGTCCG
>CANQYH010000283.1 GCA_947628025.1 uncultured Lachnospiraceae bacterium
ATCCGCCCTCCCGCCTTATAACATTCAGAACTTCCTGCCGACTTTCCGGAATCCGAGTCCGATCAGTGCGATCAGGGACATCAGGGCCGCCAGCAGCCATGCCTTCGTGTCGGAGGTATCGGAGGTCCGAACACCCAGCACGCCGCGTCTTGCGCCGAGCACGCCCGCGTCAGGAGCCGGTTCGATCCTCGCACCGAGCACACCGCCCGGGAACCCGAAGCCGCCGCCGATGGTGGTGATGTCGGTGTCGGTATCGGTATCGGTATCTGTGTCGGTATCGGTATCCGTGTCGGTATCGGTATCTGTGTCGGTGTCGGTATCCGTGTCGGTGTCGTCATCGCCCTCACGATAAGTCGTGTACCGGTTGGTGAATACGATGGCTCCAACTCCTATATCAGGGAAGAGGTCCGGATTGACTATCACGGGAAGATTGAGCGCCATCATTGCAACTCCATCTTCCGCAGGAGCCGTACCGATCTCAGGCATCATGCCGGTGTCTGCGTTTATTCCTTTCTTATAATAACGGATGTCCTTAATGGTCAGAACACTGTCCGCGTCCTCGATGTCATAGGTGACGACCCAAACGGTCTTATCATAGGTGTAACCGCGCACTCCATCGTCCACTTCTCTGATCTCGAACTCGTAGTGACCCGCTGCAGTAAAGACGTAATCGGGGAATGTCGCTGTGCCTGCACCCACAACAGTCACGGTATTGCTCAGATCTCTGTCGACATTCGGGGCTGCTGTCAGGCTGCCGTCCGTGCCAATTCCAAAGAGCGGCTTACCGCCGGGCTGGAACGGAGCGATCCCGTAATCATCGTTGAATTCAGGATGCTTCACCAGCTCACGGATAAAGGTAAACGTCGCATCGCCGGGCGTCTGATCGCCCTCAATGACTTTCCGCACGGACTGAGTGGCTGAAACAGGCGTCACCCGGTACTGGTTCGTGAAAAAGGCATTGAATTTGTTGTTGTCCGCGTCGCGTTCGTAAATCACGTCAAGCACAGTCAGCGCATCATTGAAATTCACCACTCTGAGAGTGAGTGTCCAACGGCCGCCCTTATCGTAGGTATAACCATTAGGCACAGAATCAGGCATCACCTCTTCAATATAGAAAACATATTTGCCAGCCTTTGTGAATTGGATATTTTCAAACGACGCCTGCCCTTCGTCCGTCACAGTGACATCAACGTTCTGCGGCAGTGTCGCGCCAGCCGGATTATTTTCATCCGCAGACAGATGGAACGTGAAGGTCTGCTTATTCCCCTCAGGCGTCCTGCTGCCAGAAATCCTTTTAACTACCACAGGCGCATAACCCACTTCTGCCGGATTATAGATATTTACAAAGCTGGCCTCCTCGGTATTGGCATTATCGGGTTCCTGATCCGACACATAGGTGACATCATTCTCCCCAATCGTCAGCTTACCGTTATTATCTGTCACAACAACTGTCACAGTCCATTTTGCGGTATCATAGGTAACACCAGGAGCCTTCTCCTCCGGGATCTCTTCGGTAATCTCAAATACATAGGTACCGGCCTTATTAAATGTGATATCCTCAAAGAACTTCTCAATCGCTCCAGGGGCTGCGGCCTTACCATCTTCGTCCTTAACACGGGCCGGGACCAGAATGTCTACGGTCGTATTTTCAGGCATTACCACAGCGTTTCCATACTGTCCACTGGCTTTCAGCTTAAAGGTAAACTTCAGATCCTCGCTGATAAGAGGCCGCAGCTCGCCGCTGAGCAGTTTGCTGACTTTTAACGGCTTCTTCGTGGGTTCAGGCTTGTAGGTATTGGTGAAGCTGAAAGCGAAATCAGCATTATTCACATCAGGAACAGGTGTGGATAGGCTGAATCTGGAATCCAGCGCAGCGGGTTTCGATTTCGATGCTGTCACAGTTTTGAGCAGGTTGCCGTCATGATCGTAAGTGACAGTTACTGTGACATTGTAAACCGTGTCATAATAGGTATAGCCGTTTACTCTATTATCTTCATTTACATTCTCAGATATGGTAAACTTATACTCGCCGGGTTTTGTAAAGGTAATCTCCTTAAAAGTCTGCTCAACCTGCAAATTGCTGTTATTTGTTGTGACCGTCACATCCTGCCAGTTGGTCTCCAAATTAGCGATTTCCCAAGCGCCGGTCTCCCAGGCGGTTTCAGTGTCTTGGTCAGCAGGCTTAAGCGTAAAGGTGAAATCTGCCGTGGGAACCTTATGTGTCAAACCGTCTACTGTAGGATTTACAATCTTCTTAACAGCTGGCGTCCATTCGGTGTCCACAAAGTCAAATGTGTTGGTGAACGCGACAGCAATGGGATCAGGATCGGTGATCTGCTTTCCATCTACGAAAGTTGTAGTTTTCAGCACACTGCCATTGTCCACAACATTGACTGTCACGTTATGCTTGGTCGTATCATACTGCTTATAGCCGTCCACCTCAGGATCTTCTTCTTCAACAGTGAACTGATACGTGCCGGGCTTGGAGAAAGTGATCTTGCTGAAAGCACCTGTCCATTCATTCGCTTCCTTCGCTACCGCCGTCAAGCCGGCATCCGGGATCCCTGCGACTCCATCTTTATACGCCGCAGATACGAGCTCCATAAGGAAGGTAAATTGTCTGTTGGCCAGGTTCGGATCCTGATCCGCCGAAGGATCTTCATCCTGCTTGAACTTCTTTTTCACATTCAGCCGCCAATCCGTCGATTTCACGCGGTAATCATTGGTGAATACAGCAGTCTCTCCGCTGCCATAGGTATGGCTTTCGGACAGATTGTTTTGCGTGTCCCTAGTAACAACAACGGTCAATTTCTTTTTGTTGCCGTCATACTGCCATCCTTTTTCGGTGTCCGAGTTTCCATTGCGCTCGCTGATGGTATAGTTATAGGTACCGGCCTGCGTGTACTCGATCGTCTTAAACCTGGCGGTCTTTTCCTCCGGCCAATTCAGCGTGACGGTATCGATCGTCTCTTTGGTGCTGTCATCAACAAGATCGAATGTAAATGTCTTTTCGGGGGCATATGCAACACCCTCTGCAACGTTCTTCGTAACCTCAGGAGTGACTTCAACGCGGGATCTGTTGCTGAATAAAATCTCTGATGCAGACTCAGCGGGGCTGAGAACCTCTCCTTTTGCGTTTTTCGTTTTGGTTATCTTAATATGTTCGGCCGTATAGGTCGTCATCCAATATGTAACTTCTATATTTCTGAAACTCTGACCAGTAGTATGCCCCAGTGTCTCTGTTTTTTTCTCCGGTTCGGAATGTGTCAGCTCCACATCCAGCTGATATTCCGACTGATCGTACACGATGTTTCCACCCTGCGCCGATGCCGGCACCTGCTCCTTCATAATGAAGGTGATCGATCCATCCGTATTCCGATGATCTTTGATCTTCGCGAACTCGTTGAGGTTGAACTTAATGTTCCCGCTTCCATCGTTCTGTGCGGTCGCTACTAATGTCCCATCGGTGTACAGCAGTTCAAAGGTATATGCTTTATCCTGAGGGACAAAGCCATTGAATGTCTTTTCCCCATTCAGCTGCAGTGTCAGGATATCGATATAAATTTCCTGTTTCTCACTGCTTCCAAAATAGAGACCGCCGTTGCAGCCGATGCCGCCGCCGTGCACGGTTGAAGAATTGCCGGAAATCGTAACCCCGCTCGGGATCTTGGCAATGGAATCCTGCGTGGGATCCGCAACAAGACCTACATCGGCTGTCGTTTGGAATACTTCCGTATCACCAATCTTTCTCTGCTTCTCATCGCCAATTTTAGCGCTGTACCTTGCAGAACCGCCGCCGGCCATGTAGTTGCTGATGATGGTAGAACCGGCTGTGTATAAATCCATCGAGTTTTTACCATTGATTCCCTGGCGTTTTGCCGCAGAATAATGATCAACGATTTCTGCAACATCCGACGTTGCAGTACTTTTATTTATTGTATGTTTCTTGTCCTCCGCTGTATTTCCATACAGAGCAGCACCATCTGTCGCTACCAACGACATCTCACCATGACAGCACCCTGCAACGCCTCCGCCAAATCCTTTAGCAGTGTTTCCGGTAATCTTAGCATTAATAAGGGTTGCTATTCCATCGTTATTGACATACAGACCACCGCCGCCCAGGTCGGTTTCGGAATTGCACTTATTATCTGTGATCATGCCGCCGCTGATAGTGGCAATCCCGTGTACAAAGATTCCACCGCCCTCACCAGCCAGATTATCCGCTCCGCCTTTACCACTCGAAT
>CANQYH010000284.1 GCA_947628025.1 uncultured Lachnospiraceae bacterium
GATCGTCCATGGGCAGTCTTTCGTAGCTTCCGTCGCTTCGCAGACGGCGGGGCAGTTTGTGGGGGACGCATTGGGGCGACAGCTGTTCCGCTGTCAGCACGCTGTCCTGATGATGGACGAAATCAGCCTGCGCCGCGTCCCGCACGTTGTTTCCTATGTAGAACGTATAATCTCCCGGTTCCAGGATCCAGGCGCTGGCGCAGATTTTGCCCGTGTCGTCATAGGAAGCCATGGAAGAAACTGGAAAAGAAAGAGTGAGAAGCTGTTCCTCACCCGGCTCCAAAAGGCGGGTCTTGGCGAAAGCGGCCAGAACGCGTTTCGCTTTCCCCAGTTGTCCCTGCGGCGCGCTGTAATAGACCTGGACGACTTCACGCCCGGCCCGTGCGCCGGTATTGACTGCCGCGACACGGAAACAGATCTGCTTTTCCGAAACGCCGGCGTCCTGGTACCCTGCGTCCAGAACGCGGGTGGCAAAGCTGGTATAGGAAAGGCCGAATCCGAACGGATAAACGACCCTGGACGCCGCGCCGGGCAGCGTCTCAAAGTACCGGTAGCCAACGTAGATGTCTTCCGTATAATTGACGTAATCGTCCGATTCGTGGAACGTACCGCTGGAGGGGTAATCTTCCAGCGTGGCCGCAAACGTATCGGTCAGGTGTCCGGAGGGATTGACGTCGCCGCAAAGCGTTTCGGCGAT
Source organism: uncultured Lachnospiraceae bacterium (assembly GCA_947628025.1). Taxonomy (GTDB): domain Bacteria; phylum Bacillota; class Clostridia; order Lachnospirales; family Lachnospiraceae; genus UBA3402. The sequence continues at coordinate 698 of CANQYH010000284.1, forward strand.
GGCCGTGCCGCCCTCCATGCCGCCCTGCCATGCCATCAGCGCCGCAGTTACGCCGTCGTTGTCCCGGATCCAGCTTACGTCGACCATGCCGCCTACGTTCATCACGACGACGACGCGCGGGAAGAGCCGGCATACGGCTTCCAGCAGATCTTCCTCCGCGCGCGCCAGATAAAAGTCGCCCCGCTCAAAGATCGCGGCTCCCATTTTCAGGAAACGGTGGCCGTTTTCCGGGATGTCCTGACTGCCGCACACGCGGTCCCAGGATTCCCCGGAGAAGCGGCAGAAGCTGACGACGGCGGTGTCCGCGGCGGCCCTGGCCCGCCGGAGCAGTTCGTCCGGCAGGGCCGGTTCTCTGGTCATACCGGGGATAGCGCCCGCTTCGTATTGCCGCGCGATCTCTTTTTCGTAAAATTGCGGAAGCTCGTGGAACAGCTGTATCTTTCCCTGGTTTTCCATCTGTTTCATGCCGTCGTACAGGTTCCGCTTGTAGGCGACCGTCACGTCGCCGCTTCCGCCGCCGCCTTTGACATAGTCGATGGTCCCCTTACCAAACAGGGCCACCCTTGCGCCGCGGGCAAGCGGAAGACAGTTATGCTGGTTCTTCAGGAGCACCATGCCTTCTCCGGCCGCCTTTCTGGACAGTTCGATGTGTTCTTTGCTGCCGGTTGCGAGCCGGCCGTCTTTGCCCAGGGGGAGTACCGGCTGATACAAAAATCTCTGCCATTTTCCCATTTTGAAATATACCTCCTTTTAGATGAAACGTGTGCCGGCCGCCGCTGCCGCAAGGGTTCCCGCCTCTTCGCCCGGCGGCGGCCGCTGTGTCTGTCTTGTCTCAGTATACAGCCTATAAACGAAACGTGTCAATACTGTTTTTGAGAAATTTTTCGGATCTCCGGCCGCAGATTATTGGTATATTTTGGATCTTTGCCGGCGCCATGAGATAAAAATCACCGCGGTCCCCCATCGATATATATATTTTATTGGAATAGAAAAGGCTATTTTATCTGTAAACAAAGAATAAATCAGATAAAACACTTTAAAAATATAGGATGCGATATCGTTAATAGAAAATTTGAAAATGGAAAAAAGAAATGGAATATTTTCCAAATAGAGCGTTGACACGTTTCATAAATAAGTGTATAATGAAATACAGAAGCAGCAAAACGAATATCTCCGCTGACGGCGGAAATAAGGAGGGTGAACAAGTATGAATGAACTGAACGGATTATTTCATAAGAAAGGCGTTATGGTGGCCGCCCACCGGGGTCTCTGTGGGGCCAATATTCCCTGCAATACGATACCGGCTTTTGAACTCGCGGTTCAAAACGGCGCGTCGATCCTGGAACTGGATCTGTTTAAGACGACGGACGGGCAGATCATGGTTTTCCATACGGGAAAGGAGTCTCATCAGTTTCGGGAGAAAGTAGACGTGACGAAGATGACGGAGGCGGAGGTGCGGCAGCTGCGCTATCTGAACGCGGACCACAATGAGACTCATTATGGGGTAGAACGCTTCGACGACGTGCTGGAGTGTTTCAGGGGCCGTTGTCTGCTGAATCTGGACCGGTGCGACGCGTTTCTGCCGGACGTGGTGCGCTGCGTGGAGCGGCACGGGATGCGCGATCAGATCCTGTTGAAAACGGCGCCGAAGCCGCAGCTGCTGGCCGAAGTAGAAGCGTGCGCCCCGGATTACATGTATATGCCCATTTATAAGGAAGAGGATACGGCGACCGGTCAGATCGAGCGGATGAACATTCATATGGTCGGCGCGGAACTGGTGTTCGCGACGGAGGAATCGCCGGTGGCGCAGCAGGAGTATATGGACAGGATGCGCGGGAAAGGCCTGGTGCTGTGGGGCAATACGCTGATCTATAGTGAGAAAGTGCCGCTGAGCGCCGGTCACAACGACGATGTTTCCGTATCAGGCAGGCCGGAAGACGGCTGGGGATGGATGGCGGAGAAAGGCTTCGGCGTCATCCAGACGGACTGGACGGGGCTGTGCGCGGCGTGGCTGAAAAAAGAGGGGTACAGTTTTTAAACGGGGATAGGATTAAAATAGGAGAACGGCTGAAATGAAAATGAAATTTCTTGGCGTCGGCGCGGCGTACAATCCCTCCTGGGGCAGCAACAGCGCGTTTTTTACGGTGGGGAAACAGTTGTATCTGCTGGACTGCGGAGAGAGCACTTTTGGCGCCATGGCCGGCCGCCCGGAGCTGGCGGAATGTGAAGCGGCCAGCGTATTGATCACCCATCTTCATTCGGATCATATCGGCAGCCTCGGCTCGTTTGTGTCCTACTGCGGGCATGTACTGAACAAGCCGGTACTCGTCGCTTCGCCGGATGCCGCGCTGGCGGACGTGCTGGAGCTTATGGGGATAGGAAGGGAAGAATACCGGTTCCGGACGGATTTTGACAAACCGTTTCCCGGCGGGATCCGGGTGGAGCCGCTGGAGGTCTGCCATGCGGCGGGGATGAAATGTTACGGATACTATCTTTCCGACGAAACCGGGACCGTTTTTTACAGCGGAGACGCGAACGCGATGCCGGGACCGGTGCTGGAGCGGCTGAAAGCGGGCGAATTGACCCATGTGTACCAGGATACGACTTTTGAAAAGACGGAACATCCGTCCCATTGTTCGCTGAAAAAGCTGTGCGAGAGCGTTCCGGGGGAGCTGCGGGGGCGGGTGACCTGTATGCATTTTGGGGAAGATTTCCGCGCGGCGCTCCGTGGCCAGGGGTTTGAGGCGGCGGTCATAGCGCCGACGGAGCGGGAGTTCCTTTCATAGCGGACAGGCTGAACATACGGAAGACCGCGGGGCGTGAAAGGACAGGACGGTTCAAAACGGGCCGGATCCGCCGTCCTGACATCGGCTAAGCGGTCTTTCCTTTTTTATCCTTTGAAAATTTTTCGGTAAATTTGATAAAAGTCTGCATTTCTTCTGTTACATATTTTCCTTTTTTCCAGACGAGGCCGACGTGGATATTGACGGGCGGATCCAGCGGGATCCCGACGCAGTCAGGGAACTGCGGCAGCATTTCCTGAAACAGGAAGCAGCCGCACTGGCTCTGATGGACAAATTTCATGACGGTATGCAGCTGGCTGCTTCTCATGACGATCTGGGGGTGCAGCTGTATGGCGTCGAACCGTGTCATGAGGAGCTGGGTCTGAACGGAATCGCCGTTGAACAGCAGGACTTTCTGATTATCGAGCTGTTCCATCTCTATGACCGGCTGACCGGCCAGAGGGTGCGAACGGGAAACGCAGAAATAAAGCTGGCTGTTGAACAATACGGAATGATTAAACTTATCGATGTTGAACAGTTCCATATTGACCAGCGCCAGATCCAGCGCGTCGGTCTGCACCAGGTCGCAGGCCCGGACAGAGCCGTATTCTTCCAGCACGACGGGGATATCCGGGTATTCGCGGCAGAATGCGTCCCATAGCTCCGGGAAGAAGATGGTGCTGAGCATGGGCGGGATGCCGATGCGGACCGGGGGCTTGATCCGGCGGATATCCTTGAATTCTG
>CANQYH010000285.1 GCA_947628025.1 uncultured Lachnospiraceae bacterium
CCAGCGTATGGTTGACGCAGTTAAAGAGCATGAAAAAGATGTTCGTCTGCAAAAACAGCGCCCCGTACTCCACGACCTCGGCGTCGCTGGTAAATATCCCCGTCGCCGGCGCCGCAAACATAAACAGGAACAGGGCGATCACCGCCGTAATGCCCACGGTCAGGACCATCGACCAGATCGTTCCCCGGTTGACGCGGTCATTCTTCCCGGCGCCCACATTCTGCCCCACGAACGTCGTGGCCGCCTGGGCCATGCTCTGCATCGGCAGCATGATAAAGGTATCCAGCTTATTGTAACAGCTCCATCCGGCCATGCAGGCGGAGCCGAAACTGTTGACGTAGGACTGCACAAACACATTGGAAAAGGCCGTGATCACCGACTGTACCCCGGCCGGCAGGCCGATCACAAAGATCTGCCGCAGGATCGCAATGTCGCAGCGCAGATCGCGCCAGGTCAGGCGGTAAACCTCTTTCGTCCTGGTCAGAAGCGCCAGGATCATGGCCGCCGAAATAAACTGGGCGATGATCGTCGCGTAAGCTACGCCCGCGATCCCGGCGTGGAACACGATCACGAACAGGAGATCCAGGACCGCGTTCACGACGCTGGTAAAGATCAGAAACAGAAGCGGCCTTTCGGTATCCCCGACCGCCCGCAGGATCCCGCTCCCCATATTGTATACCAGAAGTCCCAGCATCCCCATAAAATAGATCCGCAGGTAGACCGTCGCCGCGTCCATCACGTCCTCCGGCGTGGACATAAACAGCAGCATCGGATGCACCAGCCAGATCCCGATGACCGTAAACAATATTCCGCAGACGAACGTCACAAAGATCGTCGTCTCCACGGCCTTATGGAGGATGTCGGGCTGTCTGGCCCCATAGTAGCGGCTAATCACCACGCCCGCCCCGATGGACACGCCGTTAAAGAAAAAGACCAGCATATTGACGATCTGCGTGGTGGAACCGACCGCCGCCAGGGCCTCCTTGCCCACGAAATTGCCGACCACCAGCGAATCCACCGTGTTATACATCATCTGGAACAGATTACCGATGATCAACGGCACCGCAAACTGGACCAGCAGGAAAACAATATTTCCCGAAGTCATATCCTTTGCGGACGCTTTTTCTCTCGTACCCATGGTGCAGCCTCCCCAAACTCTCACAACCGGGACCAAAGACCGCCCCGCCGTCTCCGTCCCAAACTACGATCTAACCGCGCTCTCACAGCGCCTATCTATTGTATAACAACTTTCCTGATTCAGCAAGTAGGCTTTTGCAGAAATAACGGGAAACGGCGCGACCGAAGCCGCGCCGTCCCTCTGAAAAACTGATTTTTTACTGTTTTACCTCTTCCCATCTCCTAACTCAGGTCCAGCCGCTCATAGATCGCCGCGGACGCCCCAAACGACACGGCCAGCACCGCCGCCCCCGCCGCCAGGAGCCCAAGCGCATACGCCATAGGAGCCGCCCCGCCCATCAACGCGGACGCGGCTTTCATTAACCCCGCAAGAACCTGAAACGTCTCCGCCCGCATCATGCCAAGAAACGCAGGCATTCCGCAGACAAACACGATGTAGACGGCCATGAGAAGATATCTGGCTCTCTCATAACCGAACCGGAACTGAAGCGGCAGATAGATCCCCACGACTAACGCCAGCCCTAAAAATCCCATGACCGCCATACCCGGCGTCATCCCGCCGGTCTGCGGCCTTATAAGACTTAGGATCCAGAATGCGGCGCAGCTGAATCCATACCCCATGAAAACGACCACGTATTTGGACAGCACCATCAGTCTGCGGGAATAGGGCGCGACGCACAGAAGCGACGCCGCACGCGGATACTGCGCCTCTTTTTCACCCATCGCGACTACGACCACATAGGCGGTCGCGGAGACCACGACAAAAAATCCCCCGATGCCCGTAAACATCGTACTCAGCGTTAGTATAAACGGCCCCAGCACGTTAAGCAGCACCAGCAGCGCCACATGCTTTCTGATCAGCAAAAGATCTTTCTTTATCAATGCAGCAAACATCGGTTTACCCCTCCTTTATTTTCATATTCATTTGAGTACCGCCGCGGAAAAACATAAGGCCGCGATGCAAAGCGATCCGATCAACCCCGGCGCGGAAAAGCGGTATAATCTTCCCCCTGCGCCGGCGGTCTTTTCAAGCTCCTCTTTGCTTTTCCGCGGCTTCCGCGCCGCTCAGATTCGCCAGCATAATGTCCTCCACCGCGGCCCGCTCCAGCAGAACGCCCGGCATCCGCCTCATTACATAGTCCGCCTCTTTCGTGATGCCGGTAAAGACGAATCCGTTTTCCTCCAGTTTCATAAACAGCCTCCGCGTCTCATCATCCAGCAGCGCCGGGTCCCCTTTCACGATACGGTAGGAGTCCATCAGAGCGTCTTTCTCCTCCTGGAAAACGATCCGCCCCCGGTCGATCATGATCAGCATGTCGGCCACCTTATCCAGGTCGGATGTGATATGGGTGGAGAACAGTACGCCCTTTCCGCCCTGCTCCATATAGTCCGTCAGCACATGCAGAAACTCCTCCCGGATCAGCGGATCCAGGCCGCTGGTCGGCTCGTCCATCAAAAGCAGCTCCGCCTTATGAGAAAGAGCCAGCGCCAGCGCGAATTTCATCCGCATCCCCTTGGACAGCTCGCAAATCCTCTGTCCCGGCAAAAGCGCAAAGCGGTCCAGCCATCCCGCAAAATCCTGCTCCGACCAGGAACTGTAGGCGGGCGCCAATACATTCTTCATCTCTTTCAGCGTCAGTTCCATATAAAACTGCCCGTCGTCAAACACCACGCCGATCCGGTCCTTGATCTCTTTCGCATCTTTCGCCATATCCAGCCCGAAAACGCGGATCTGCCCGGCGGACGGCCGCGCCAGCCCCAGGATCGACCGAAGCGTCGTGGTCTTGCCCGCTCCGTTGACGCCGATAAAACCCGCGATGCAGCCCTCCGGCACGGAAAACGTGATCTCTTTCAGCGCAAAATTCCGGTACGACTTGCAAAGTCCATTTACTTCCAAAACGTTCATGTCCGTCCTCCCTCCTCATATAAGATCTCAAGCATCTGCCAGAGCTCTTCTTTCGTAATATCCAGCGTTTTCGCGGTCTGGATCAGATCCGCCATTTTCTCTTCCACCTGCCGCCTCCGGGAATCCCGCAGAAGCTCCGCATTCCCTACATTGACAAACGTGCCGATCCCCACCTGGCTCAGAACAAAACCCTCTTTCTCCAGATCGTCGTACACCCGCCGGACGGTCAGAACGCTGACCCGCAGCTCATTGGCGAATGTGCGGATGGACGGCAGCAGATCGCCCTGTTTCAGCTCCTGCCTCAGAATCGCGTCTTTCAGCTGATCCTCGATCTGCTGGTACAGAGGAACGTCGGACTGATTTGATATCAGAATCTTCAAATCGCGCCTCCTCCCTAGTGTGATGTGTTTATATACACACTATACTATCTTTCCCATCCTTTGTCAACCGGAAAAACAAAAATTTGCTGTTTTCTTCCGCACAAAACGGGGGCATTGGGAACGTTGCGCTGGACATTCAGGGCAAAAAAGAGTACAATTTAAGAAAACCAACACTGTTATGTCTACCGCCGCGACAGGGAATTCGGCAGGGACGCCAGGGTCCGTGATTACGGGTGGGTGCTTCAGACGATGACGCAATGCGTGAAATATGACGTGGCGTTCCATTTCCACCAGACTGGTGCTAGGTTCAAGAGGGGAGAAAAGATTTATCGGATCGACCGGAAAGACCAGCAGACGCAGGCGGAGAAAGCCGGGATTGACTATTATCCCAGCAAAAATAGGCCTTGATTCAAAGCGAATGAGGAAATATAATAATAAGCAACCAATCAACACATGGATTTGTCTGGGGGTGTATGTGTGCCTGAAAAGCAGAACATGGAATCCCGATTCAGGTCAGTGTCTATGAGGACAGGCTCTATATCGCGAACTGCGGCAGACTGCCGGAAAACTGGGATACCAAAAAACTCATGGGAAAACACAGTTCAGAACCGTTCAACCCCAATATAGCCCATATTTTCTATCTTGCCGGTTTTATCGAAAGCTGGGGCCGCGGCATTGAAAAAATCTGCAGCGCATGCCGTGATGACGGCGTGCCGATGCCGGAATACGATATCACAGGCGGCTCGATCATGGTCAAGTTTACAGCGCCGAAAGACCGGATTGTGCG
>CANQYH010000286.1 GCA_947628025.1 uncultured Lachnospiraceae bacterium
ACGACGGTGAAGATCGGCATCCTGGACGAGGAGGGGACGCTGCTGAAGAAATGGGAGATCCCGACCCGGACGGAGGAGCGCGGCTTTCGGGTTCTCTCGGATGTGGCGGAGTCAATCCTGGCTGTGCTGAAAGCGGATGGGACCCCGCCGGAGGACGTCCTGGGCGTAGGCATGGGCGTGCCGGGACCGGCGCTGGACGACGGTTATGTGGAACGCTGCGTGAACCTGGGCTGGACCGGCGGCTATCCCGGCAGGGAACTGAGCGCGCTGCTGGGCGGGATGCCGGTGAAATGCAACAACGACGCCAACGTGGCTGCATTGGGCGAGATGTGGCAGGGCGGCGGCAAGGGCTATGAGAATATCGTCATGATCACTTTGGGCACCGGCATCGGCGGCGGCGTGATCATCCGGCGGCAGATCTGGAACGGGTCCCACGGCATGAGCGGGGAAGTCGGCCATATCCATGTCCGCGACGACGAGCCGGAGACCTGCAACTGCGGGGCGAAAGGGTGCCTCGAACAGATCTCGTCGGCGACCGGCATCGCCCGGGAGGCCAGGCGCTTCCTGGCGGCGACGGATCAGCCCTCCACGCTGCGCAGTCTGGGCGCGGATATCACGGCCAAGGATGTGATGGAGCATGCGAAAGCGGGCGATGAGGCGGCGCTGGAGGTCGTGGAGCGTGTGGCGGATTACCTGGGACGCGCCCTGGCGCTGCTGACGCTGACGATCGATCCGGAGATCTTTATCATCGGCGGCGGCGTGTCCAAGGCCGGCCAGTTCCTGCTGGATAAGATCAATAAATATTATGTCAAATATGAGACCCTGTCGGAGAACCGTCCGCGGATCGGCCTGGCGAAGCTGGGCAACGACGCCGGTATTTACGGCGCGGCGCGGATGGTGCTGGGGTAATTGAACGAGTATATAGCGGATAAAAACGGCCGGGAAGTTTCCGTAGAACAGAGGAGACCCCGGCCGTTTCCAGCCGGGGCAATTATGAAAAATCTATGTGCAATATGTCGATGGAATAAAGGTGAAACATTTAAATTCTGTACAATTTCTATAATGTATAGTATGGTATAAATATGAATAAAGTATGAACACATAGTAAATTTATTGTAAAAAAATAGACGGTTATAACGTCTGATACAGCAAATTGCAACAGCTGCTATGAAAGAAAAGTCCCGGCCGTTTGTCCTCACCGCGTATTCAGATATTCCATAGGTAGTAGCTGTCGTTGGCTTTGGCGGAGCGCTTGTTTTCCTCGCCCAGGACGTAATCGAAGCGCTTCTGGAGGATCTCGGCCAGCCGCTTTCCGTTTTCAGAAGATTTGTAATAGAATACCTGCGCGCCCCTGACGTACTCTTCGTGGTAGCTGTTCTGGTGGATGCTGACCACCAGGTCGGGGGAGGCGTCGTTGATCCGCTGGCAGCGGTTGCGCATGTCGGCGGATTTTTTGTTGGAATCGGAGTCGCCGCTGAGCGCGGTATCGGAGTCGCGGGTCATGACGACCTCCACGTCGGAGGCTTCCAGGTACTGCTTTACCCGCTGAGCGATCTGGAGATTGATGTTCTTTTCCAGGGATCCGTCGACGGCAATTTTGCCGGAGTCGAAACCGCCGTGACCAGGGGGCTGTAACAGATCGAAGCTTTCGTTTGCAGGCTTAAAAACGTCGCTGGAGAATAGATGCGCCGCTTGCATAATGTCTCTGATTCCGTTATACTAAAATACAGAAATGTACGGAATGTGAGTTGCCTTTATGCGGCAGACCATTTATCTGAAGAAAGGTTGTATTAAAATGTCAAAGAAAGAACTTGTACATGAGTTATATGAGATTTGTAAGGATATTAGTATCGATGAAGCGGATGATCTGGTTATTCAGGCGGAAAGTATGGAAGAGAAAGGATTTATCCGTATATTAACGGATTACGTTTTGCAGCAAAAGCAAAAAAAGGTTGTGGCGGAAAAGAGGTTTTAAGTGTGAAGAAGTATCTTATTTTTGCCGGAGTTAACGGCGCGGGCAAGACAACCTTATATCAGGCAAACAGCGAATATCAGAATTTGCCGCGAGTCAATATGGATGAGATTGTGCGGACATTCGGTTCATGGAAAAACAGCGCAGATGTATTTCGGGCTGGGAAAATAGCGGTTTCGTTGATAAAAAAATATCTGGACGAGGGAATATCGTTCAATCAGGAAACAACTTTATGCGGGCACAGTATTCTGAAGAATATAGAGCGGGCAAAAGAATTGGGATATGACATAGAATTATATTATGTGGGGTTGGCCTCGGCAGATTTGGCGAAGAGCAGGGTAGAACAACGTGTGAGGGACGGCGGGCATGGGATATCACCGGCTGACATCGAAAAAAGATATACGGAATCTCTGGAAAATCTAAAAGAAATAATCCCTAAGTGTGATCGGGTGAAGTTATATGACAATACGGTCTCATTTAGGAAAATAGCGTCATTTATTCAGGGAGAACTCAAGGATTGTGCAGAAGATGTTCCCCAATGGTGCAGCGGGTTGCTGCGAATCTCAGGATGGTCTAATGCTTATAGCAGACTTCCCTTTCCTGTCAGACTTCCCGCTGCCGAACCTGTGAATGCGGCAGAACTGACGGAAGAAGAACTGAATATGGAATTAGAAAAAGGGCATGAGGACATGTTTACCGGAAAAGTGAAATCTGCCCAGCAGGTGTTCGCAGACATACGCAAGGATTATGGCCGATGACTTATGCGGTCGTCACAACTCATCGGGCGGATGCGGACTTGCGCAGCATTTATGAGTATATCGCATTTGAACTGCTTACCCCGGACAACTTGACCGCTTGGAAAATCACATTCCCCAATTATTGGTTGCCTCCATAGAAAGAGCATTTATTATAACAGTTAGCGTTAATATATATCCGGGTCAGAAATCCTTACAGTCACCCGGCAGATAGATGATCTGTTTTTTGGGATTTCAAGGAAGTTACTGCTGCCGCGTATTCAAATATTCCATAATCCCCATATGGATGGTCCACGCGACTTTGTCCTGATATTCTTCCGTATTCAGCAGCGCCGCCTCGGACCAGTTGCTTAAAAAACCGCACTCCACGATAACGATGGGGCTTTTGACGTGGAGCAGCAGGTAGTAGCTGTCGTTGGCTTTGGCGGAGCGCTTGTTTTCCTCGCCCAGGACGTAATCGAAGCGCTTCTGGAGGATCTCGGCCAGCCGCTTCCCATTTTCGGAAGATTTGTAATAGAATACCTGCGCGCCCCTGACGTACTCTTCGTGGTAGCTGTTCTGGTGGATACTGACCACCAGGTCGGGGGAGGCATCGTTGATCCGCTGGCAGCGGTTGCGCATGTCGGCGGATTTTTTGTTGGAATCGGATTCGCCGCTGAGCGCGGTATCGGAGTCGCGGGTCATGACGACCTCCACGTCGGAGGCCTCCAGATACTGCTTTACCCGCTGGGCGATCTGGAGATTGATGTCCTTTTCCAGTGATCCGTCGACGGCAATTTTGCCGGGGTCGAAACCGCCGTGACCGCTGTCCAGAACAACGACCGGTTTTTCCTGGCCGGACGGGGATGAGAGCGATGCGGCGGCGCCGGCTGTATCGTTTGGGCGGTCCGGGCGGGCAGAAGTGATAACGGCGGCCTGGCGGGACAGGCTGTAGACCAGGGTCAGCAGCAGGACCGTCATGACGGCTTCGGCCAGTCTGGCGGGGCGGGCGGCGGCAGATGCGGGTGTGGATTTCATGGGAACTCCGGAAAGTGGCTTTGGTGTCAATATATCGCTGCCGGAGGCAAATAAGAACCGCCGGGCGGAAAAATGGATTTTACTTTTACTTTACAGATAGCGATGCGGGAAGTATAATGGATGGCATCAGGAGGTCCGGAGCCGGGCGTATGCCGGATCCGGCGAGAGGAATGGGACGTGTATGGACACGAAAGTGGTAAAAATAGATAGGGACAGTCTGGAGGACGGACAGCTTGGCGAGGCGGCGCGGGTCCTGCGGCAGGGCGGTCTGGTGGCGTTCCCGACGGAGACGGTGTACGGCCTGGGTGCGAACGGTCTGGATGAAGAGGCGGCGCGGAAGATCTATGCGGCGAAAGGACGGCCGTCGGACAACCCGCTGATCTTACATATTTCCTGCGCGGAAGAGCTCATG
>CANQYH010000287.1 GCA_947628025.1 uncultured Lachnospiraceae bacterium
GATCGGCATCATCGCCCGGGTGCTGGCGATGATGCCGATCGTGCCCGTGCCGCAGTAAGCGTCGATCACCGTTTCCTGTCCGGTCAGGTCCGCCAGCTCCATGGCTTTCTGATACAGCTTCTCCGTCTGTGCCGGGTTCACCTGATAGAAAGACCGGCTGGAAATGCGGAACCGGCAGCCGCACAGCTTGTCCTCGATATAACCTTTCCCAAAAAGTATCCGTTCCTTATCGCCCAGTACCATGCTGGTGGACCGGTCGTTCTGATTTTGGATCACGGTAGTGATCTCCGGGTGCCGGTCCCGCAGGGCCTTCACAAAATGATTTCTCGACGGGAATACCGGCGAAGCCGTCACCAGCACCACCATGATCTCTCCGGTCGAAAATCCGCGCTTCACCAATACGTGGCGCAGGAGGCCAAAGCCTGTATCCTCATCGTAGACTTTGATCTTAAAGGACTGGGCCAGCTCCCGCACGGTCCCGATGATCTCGTCCGCCTTTTCATCCTCGATCATGCAGGATCTCACCGGCACGATCCGGTGGCTCCCCTCCTGATACACGCCGGAAATGATCTCGCCGCGGCGGAATCCGAATACCGCATGGACTTTATTCCGATAATGGAACGGATCTTCCATTCCCGCGACCGGCTGAACATGGCAAAGCCCGTCCAAGAGCTTTTCCACGCTCCGCTGCTTCCGTCTCAGCTGTTCTTCATAGGGCACATCCAGCATCTGGCAGCCGCCGCATTTGCCGAAAGCGGGACAAATGGATGTTTGCTGTTTTCTTGGTTCTCTCTTCGTTTCAGCTTCTGTTCTGCTCTTATTATCGCGCTTCATAGGAGTCCTTTCCCGGCAATCCGGCCGGTTTTCGAATATCTACAGCTCATCTGTAAAAAAATCGCTGTCCAGTCTTTTTATTTCATAAATATGTTCCACGGATACGCCGACGTTATGCTTTATCATCAATCGCATCAGCGCGGGGCCGTCGACAAGCACGATCTTTGCCCCCAATAAATTTCCGGCGTACTGCAGCGCGCCCGCCGTAAACCTGGCTGTTGTAATAAACAGCCCTTTCTGCGCCTGCTGTCCCTGGAGAGCGCCGACAAATTTCTGTATTTCCGGTTTTCCCACCGTCTGATCCGGCGCCCATTGCTTCGCTTGGATGTAGATCTGGCTGAATCCCAGCTGGTCTTCTTTTATGATGCCATCGATCCCGCCGTCGTTTGACTGCTGCGTGACCTTTCCGCTTTCCTCGCTCCCGTCGCCATAGCCCATCTTCAGCAGCAATTTAACCACCAGCTTCTCAAACTCCGTGGGCGTGAGCTTCATCACTTCTTCCATCAGTTGGCTGGCCAGGGCCGCATTTACCTGCCCGAAAGCGGCTTCCAGTACTTCCGTCGGAGATGCTTCCCGTTCTTCTTCGCCGGAGGGCTGCGTTCCAGCCGCGGCGGTATCATGGAACTCCTTAAATTTATCTATTTTTTCCAGATAGTTCAGATCAATTTTTTCACCGGAAGCAAGGGCTTTCTTCCCCTCTTCCGTGATTCGATATTTTCCGCGCTGCGGAGTTTCGATCAATCCGGCCTTATCGAGATATGTTTTCGCCCAGTTGACACGATTGTCAAATGTACTCTGCTTTCCGCTGGGAAGCATCTCCGCCAGATCAGCATCCGAAAGGCGCATACCGGCAGCAATTTTCTCCCTCACTTTCCGCGCTGCGTGCAGCTCTCCGTCCTGAACCGCAAGCAAAAATTCTTCAAAAAACTCAAAAAATTTTGGAACTGCCATAATAACTCCTTTCTCTCCGCCCAGATGGTTCTCATTGGAAAATACGATCTATGCTTTCACAATTTTAACAGGTTTCATAAAACCGTTTCTGCCGGCCGCCTCCGCAGGCTTGCATTTTCCGCCGGTTCCGGTATAATAGGCTCATGCGCCTAAGCAATTTATTTTTTATAAGGAGTACGATCATGATGGAGGAAACATTTTACATAGATTCCGTCCTCTGCACCGGCCGCCCCGCCGATGGTTCGCAGCGTCTTCCCCGCGAGCTCCGCACCTATGACCTGCTGGACCGGCTCGGCATCCCCTATGTCCGCCTGGACCACACGGCCGCTTACACCATCGAAGCGTGCCACGACATCGGCAGGCGGCTGGGCATCGATATCTGCAAAAACCTCTTTCTCTGCAACGCCCAGAAAACCCGTTTTTATCTGCTGATGATGCCCGGGGAGAAGAAATTTCGCACCGCCGTTCTTTCAAAAGAGATCGGCAGCGCGCGCCTGTCTTTCGCTCCCGAGGAGTATATGGAAAAATATCTGGATATCACGCCCGGTTCCGTCAGTGTCCTGGGACTGATGAACGATCACGAACGCCAGGTCCGCCTGCTGATCGACGAGGAAGCGATCGACGGCCACGCGTATATCGGCTGCCACCCCTGCGTCAATACCTCCAGCCTGCGGATCAGGACCGCGGACATTCTGGAGAAATTTCTTCCATACGTGGAACATCCGTATACGGTGGTAAAACTATAAGCTGCGGCGGACGCGGCCCTCTCCTAACGCCTGAGAGCTGGTCCCATCCGCCGCAGCTTCCGTTTCCTGTCCGTCCGGTCCGGATCAGGCGGCCGCTATCTCTCTGGTCGCCTCCGCCAGCCAGGCCCTCTCCTCCTCCGTCAGATACGGAGAGATCTTCTCATAGACCTGCTTATGGTACTCGTTCAGATAGGCGATGTCCCGCTTCTCCATCAGCGACACATCCAGCGCATCCAGATCGATCGGAACAAAGGTCAGATATTCAAATTCCATGAACTGGCCGTATTCGTTCTTCTCCGCTTTTTTGCAGACCAGCATGTTTTCGGTGCGGACGCCGTGGCTTCCCTCGATGTAAATGCCCGGCTCGTCGGAGCTGATCATCCCCTCCTCGAACGCCGCGCCGTCGGAACGCTCCGGAACCGTTTTCCAGCGGAATCCCACGGGTGCCTCATGGACATTTAAAAGATACCCGACACCGTGTCCCGTGCCATGATTGAAATTCAGGCCGCGGCTCCAAAACGGCTCCCTCGCCACGTAATCCAGCGACATGCCGCTGCAGCCCTGCAGGAATTTCACATGGCCCAGCCGCAGCATACTCATGGCCACGAGCGTGAAATGCTCCCGCTCCTCGCTGGTGATCGGCCCCAAAGCCACCGTCCTGGTAACGTCCGTAGTCCCCTCGTAATACTGCCCGCCGGAATCCACCAGATAAAGTCCGCGGGGCTCCAATACCGCGTTCGATTCCGGCGTCGCGGAATAATGGCACATGGCCGCGTTGGGGCCGTAGGCGGAAATGGTATCGAAGCTCAGCCCCAGGTTCCCCTCCTGCTGCCTGCGCAGCTCCTCCAGATAATCCGACACGCTGATCTCCGTCATCGGGACCGTTCCGATGTTTTTCTTCAGCCAGTAAATGAATTTCGTCATGGCTACGCCGTCCTTTATATGGGCGCGGCGCATGTTCTCGACTTCCACCGGATTCTTCACCGCTTTCGCCAGCGTCGTCGGGTTGGCTTTATCAATGATCTGGTTTGTGGAGCCTAAATTATTCACAATGGCGAAATTCGTCCGCCCCATTTCCAGCAGCACTTTTTCATTCTGGAACGTCTTCACAAATTCGTAGATATCGTTATAGGGCTTTACGGTCACGGAATTCTCTTCCAGATACGCTTTCACCGTGTCGTTCAGCGTCGCTTCATTGATAAACAGCCAGAACTTCTCCATCGTCACGACCGCATAGGACAGCACCACGGGATTGCAGGGCACATCGTTTCCGCGGATATTCAGCAGCCATACGATATCGTCCATGCTGGTCAGGATATGGACCGTGGCTTTCAGCTTTTTCATTTTTTCACGCAGTTCCGCGATCTTCTTCTCCGCGGATCTGCCGGTATATTTTTCATCCAGGATCCACACGGGCTCCGCCGAAAGGGCCGGGCGGTCCTCCCAGATCTCCCCGACCAGATCCTGCTCATAGCGGATCGTCACTTTCTTTTCATTCAAACGCTCTTTCAGGGATTTCCCCATCCGGCTGCTGATCACACGCCCGTCAAAGCCCAGGACGCCTCCCTCCGGCAGCGTTTTCTCCAGATACTCCTCGACCGTAGGCACGCCTTCCTCGCCCAT
>CANQYH010000288.1 GCA_947628025.1 uncultured Lachnospiraceae bacterium
CCGGTGGAGGATGTGCCGCTGGCCTGGAACACGCCGAAGACGGGCGACGGGCTGGCGACCGAGAAATGGATCCTGATGCTGGCGCTGTCGCTGGCAGGCATGGGAATCCTGGCCTATCCGGCGTTTCGCAGGAGAAAAGACGAGGAATGATCCGGTAAGCGGCGGGGCCGAAGAGAAGCGTTTCTCCGGTGAGGAACGAGCCCCCGGACGAACCGGATACGGCAAAAAGAGAAGAACGGAGTAACCCGGCGGGGCGGTCCATAGAACATGTGGGCCGCTCCGCTATTTACATATGGGCCGATGGAATATGGCCGGATTTGTATAGATACTTGTCAGCTGCTGAAAAATGTGGTACTCTTAAAGCATAAACGACGAGATGAGAGGCATAGACATGAAAGACCACAAGTATTCAAACTATATGATCTGGGGCGTGACGGCGTTCCTGGTGATCGTGTCCTGTGTCCTGGTGGTGGTCATGCTGTGGCGTTGGGATACGGTCCGCTCGGTGTTGGGGACTGTGAACGGGATCCTGGCGCCGGTGACCTACGGTGTGATCCTGGCCTACCTGCTGTCGCCGGTCTATAACCGCCTGCGGGCGTGGCTGGGACGGACGGCGAAGAAATTGATCGGAAACGAAAAAAAGCGGGATTCCCTGGCGAAAGCGGTCGCGACGGCGGGGAGCCTGGTATTTCTGGTGGCGATCGTCACGGGCCTGCTGTCCATGATCATTCCTACGGTCTGGGACAGTATCATGGGGATCGTCAATTCCGTCCCCGCTTATATAGAGCGGATCTCCTCGTGGATCGAGACGGCCTTTGCCAATAACCCGGAGATGGAGTCCACGATTCTGCAGCTTTACAATCAGGCCGCGGACCGCCTGCTGGAATGGACCCGCTCCACCGCCAACTGGATGCCCAACATAGAGACGATGGTGGGCCGCGTCTTTTCCGGGATCATGGGCGTGTTCAATCTGGCAAAGAACAGCCTGATCGGCGTGATCGTCATGGTCTATCTCTTAAATGTGAAAGACACGCTGATTGCCCAGGCGAAGAAAGCGGCGTACGGCCTGTTCCCGCTGCGCTTCGCCAATGAACTGGTGGAGAAATGCCGCTTCGTCCATAGGGTATTCGGCGGGTTCATCATCGGCAAGCTGATCGATTCGCTGCTGATCGGGATCCTGACCTTTGTGATCCTGACGATCCTGAAAATGCCCTATACGATGCTGATCAGCGTGATCATCGGCGTGACCAACGTGATCCCGTTCTTCGGGCCGTTTGTCGGAGCGATCCCCAGCGCGCTGCTTTTGCTTCTGGTGAGCCCGAAGCAGTGCCTGATCTTTCTGGTGGTGATCCTCTTGATCCAGCAGTTTGACGGCAATATCCTGGGGCCGAGGATCCTGGGCAATTCGACGGGCCTTTCCAGCTTCTGGGTGCTGTTTTCGATCCTGTTTTTCGGCGGCATCATGGGACCGGTGGGCATGATCACCGGCGTGCCGACGTTCGCGGTGATCAGCAAACTGGCGTCGGAGGCGATCGAGAAGCGTCTCCGGAAGAAAGCATTGTCAACCGATACCGAAGATTACAGAGATCTGGATCATATTGAGGAAGAGCATAAAAAATATGTCAGGTAGGAGCTTATGAGAGATAAGAAAGGCATCGCGTGGATGATCGGGGTCCCGCTGGTGGTCGCGCTTTTGGTGCTGGTCATCCTGTGGAATGAACCGGAACGGGACGGGATATCCAGGGCTGCTGCTTACAAAGCGGCGGCCCTTTCTTTAACGACGGCGGACGTCTGCAGGGAAGAGGCGGAAACGCAGCCGTCGCTGTTTGCCGCGTCGGACCAGAAGCAGTGGTACGTAAAATATATGGATTACCTGTACCGGAACGGCGTGATCTCCCGGGAGCTGGTCCCGCCCCGCGCGGAGGAAGCCGAAAAGATCCTGACCTATGAGGAGGCGTCTTATTTGGCCGGGAAGCTGCTGGGGCAGGACGGACAGGAGAAAGCGGCGGAGCTGATCCGGATGAACCGCGCAAACCGCACGAAACCGTTTCCGGAGGAACAGTGGTGGTACCTTTACGAATTGTTCCGGCAGGAGAGCGAGGAGGGGCGGCAGGTGACCGAGGAGGTCCTGCAGATCTATTCCACGCCGGACGATGCGGAGGAGATGGAACCCTGGACCGCCTGCACCGATCGGGGCATTTACGGGTTCGAGGGCCTGGGGCTGTCCCGTTACCTAGACCGGGAGATCCGGGTGCTCCAGAAAGACGGGGAACTGATCCGCGTCATTGAGAAAGTGTCCGATACGGTCGTTTACCGCAATATCTGGATCCTGGAGGCCGAGAAGAAACGGATCTCTGGTTACGTGGGCGATCTGGTCCGCGAGTTCGCGGTGGAGAAAAAGCTGAAAAAGCCGGAGGAACTGACGGAGCAGCTGGCGGATCTCTATCTTACGAAAGGCGAGGTGGAGCGGGTCGTTTTGAAGAAAGAGAAGTTGACGGCTCGGGTGCTGGCGGTGCGGGAGGACGCTATCGAGCTGGAGGGGTACGGCCCGGTGCCTCTGGACCTCAATTTTAATGTCTATAAGACCTACGGGACATTTGAGCGCCAGGACCTTTCGAAGATCCTGGTGGGGTACGACGCCCAGGAGTTTATCGTGGCGGACGGGAAATTGTGCGCGGCTCTGATCGTCCGCAGCGCCGGCGCGGACCGGATCCGCGTGATGATCATGGACGAGGGGTTCCATTCCCTGTTCCATTCAAAGCTTGAGCTGGAATTTCTCTGCGACGGCGTGATGCGCCAGGGCGATACGGAAACAGAATATAAAGCCGGCGACACGCTGGTCCTGGAGGCCGGGGATGAGCTTTTGCAAAACGGCCGTCTGATCCTGACGCCTGCGGACCAGAGTCAGGGGATCCGGATCTGTTCGCTGACGCGCGGCCAGGGAACGCCGGTCTATGAGGGCCGGCTGGAGGTCGTGGAGGACGCGAAGGGTCTGGTCCTGATCAATGAGCTCTATCTGGAGGACTATCTGAAAAAAGTAATTCCCAGCGAGATGCCGGGCAGCTATGAGAAAGAGGCGCTGAAAGCACAGGCGGTCTGCGCCAGGAGCTACGCGTACCGCCAGATCCGCAGTAACAGTTACCGGCAGTACGGGGCCCATGTGGACGACAGCACCCGGTTCCAGGTGTATAATAATGAAGCAAGCGGCGACAGGACCAGGGAGGCGGTCGATGAGACTTACGGGGAATGTCTGACGTACGGCGGAGATGTGGCGGAGGTCTATTATTTTTCCACTTCCTGCGGCCATACGACCAACGCCGCCGTGTGGGGGGCGGATCCGCTGAAGCTGCCGTATCTGGCGGCGAAGGCTGTGCGGGAATCGGGGGGAAGCATCGACCTGACGGACAACGGCGTCTTTTCAGAGTACATAAAAGGAAGCGGGAGCGGTTTTGAGACGGAATATTCCCTGTTTCGCTGGAATACGAAGCTGACCAGCAAAACGCTGGAGCAGAAGATCCCGGATCTGGGTTCGATCCGAAAGCTCACGATCAAGGAGCGGGGCGCGGGCGGCATCGCCAGGATCCTGCTGGTCGAGGGAACGGAGGGGAGCCGGGAATACACGGGCGAGTCGAAGATCCGCTCCCTGTTAGGCGACGGGAACGGGGAGATCCGCGCCAACGGCGGCCGGACCCTGACCGGCTGGACCTCGCTTCCCAGCGCGTTCATCGCCATCGAGAGCAGCGGTCTCGACGGGAACGGCGTGACGACGTTTACGATCTACGGCGGCGGCTACGGCCACGGCGTAGGCATGAGCCAGAACGCGGCCCAGGCCATGGCAAAGAAAGGCTGGACCTACCGGGAGATCCTGGACTTTTTCTATACGGGAACGAAGCTGGAGGAGATCTATGGGGAGTAGCGATAAAATCCGGTTGACAGAGCGGTTCGGGGGGAAGTAAACTAAAACCATCAAATACGCAGAGACGGTTCTGCCAGGAGAAAGGAAGGGGATCTATGAAGAAGAAACTTATGACGGCGGCCCTGACGCTGGCCGCGACATTGGCAACGGCCCTGACGGCGGCGGCCGGACAGTGGCAGGGAGGCAGCAGTACCGGCTGGTGGTGGCAGTATGACGACGGCAGCTGGCCGAGCAGTAA
>CANQYH010000289.1 GCA_947628025.1 uncultured Lachnospiraceae bacterium
GCTGGATGCACGATTTCCTGGAATACGTGAAGCTGGACCCCTATTTCCGCAAATACAACCACAACAAGATGACGTTCGCCATGACCTACTCCACCAGCGAGAATTTCATCCTGGTGCTGTCCCACGACGAGGTCGTCCACCTAAAATGCTCGATGATCAGCAAAATGCCCGGCATCTACGAGGACAAGTTCGCCAACCTGAAAGTGGCGTACACGTTCATGATCGGTCATCCGGGCAAGAAGCTGCTGTTCATGGGCCAGGATTTCGCCCAGTGGCACGAATGGGACGAAAGCGTATCCCTGGACTGGGGCCTGACCGGCGAACCGCTGCATAAAGATCTCCAGAACTATTTCCGCGGCCTGCTGCACATTTATAAAAAATACCCGGCGCTCTGGACCCAGGATTACAACTGGGACGGCTTCTCCTGGATCAACGTCAACGACGCCGACCGCAGCATCTTCAGTTTCGTGCGCTACGATGAGACGAAAAAACAGAGCCTGCTCTTCGTCTGCAATTTCACGCCCATGGAGCGCGCCGATTACCGCGTCGGCGTGCCGAAATCCGGCAATTATACGCTGCTGCTGGACGAGACGCACGGCATGTACCAGCGGGGCGAGACGAAGAAAGTTTTCCGGGCAGTCAAAGGCGAATGCGACGGCCAGCCCTATTCCGTGGCCTATCCGCTTCCGCCCTACGGCACGGCGATCTTCCGGTTCTGAGACCGGAAGACCAGGCGCGGCGGCCGTTTCCCGCCCATGTCCTCCGGGACATGAGAGCGCGGCCGCGAACCGCCGCGGCATTTGCATCCGAAAATCATGGTATGAAAGCCATTTTAGAAAGGAAGTGACCCTCCATGCAGACGATCCTGGTTTGCGACGACGATAAACAGATCGTGGAGGCCATCGATATCTACCTGACCGGCGAGGGGTTCCATGTGATCAAGGCTTACGACGGCTATGAGGCGCTGGAGCTTCTGGAGACCAACGCGGTGGACCTGATGATCGTGGACGTCATGATGCCGGGCCTCGACGGGATCCGCACCACGCTGAAAGTGCGGGAGACCAGCAGCATCCCCATCATCATCCTGTCGGCCAAGTCCGAGGACAACGACAAGATCCTGGGACTGAACATCGGCGCGGACGATTACATTTCCAAGCCGTTCAATCCCCTGGAGCTGGTGGCCCGCGTCAAATCCCACCTGCGCCGCTACACCCAGCTGGGCAACATGACCCAGCAGACGATGGAAAACGTCTACCGCTGCGGCGGCCTGATGATCCACGACGACAACAAAGAGGTCTTCGTGGACGGGGAACCGATCAAGCTGACGCCGATCGAATACAATATCCTGCTTCTGCTGGTAAAAAACGCGGGAAAAGTCTTTTCCATCGACGAGATCTACGAGCAGATCTGGAACGAGGAGGCCATCGGCGCGGACAACACGGTAGCGGTGCATATCCGCCATATCCGTGAAAAGATCGAAATCAACCCGCGGGAGCCCCGTTATCTGAAAGTGGTCTGGGGCGTAGGCTATAAGATTGAAAAACAATAGGAGACACCCATGAAAAAAGGATTTTTGCCCATCGGTCTGAAAAAATATGCGGCGCTTCTGCTGCATATCTTTTTCCTGTGCCTGTTTCTGGCGGGGGTCACTCTGGTCCGCTTCAATGAAAACTACGGCCGGGGCGTGGACTGGATGGAGGAAGAATCCTACTCCGCCACGCGCAGCTTTACGGAACAGTTAGAGGCCGACGTGGAAAGCATTTTCAAATACGTCCAGTATAAGGACCTGCTGGAACTGGACGGGGAATTGAACATGAACGCGGATATGTTCTGCATCACCTACATATCCGACATATCCAAGATCTACACGCTGGGCGAGGCGATCAGCTACGCCCGCCGCCTGGGGTACTATTTAAACGACGAATACGAAGTCGTAGGCGGACCTGACGTCCACGAGCGGGACCAGGTCGGCTTCTCCCTGCCGTCCATTGAATGGAAAGCCTACAGCCCCAACGAGGTCGCCACCGGCCCCGGCGACGCGTTCGCCACCGTCGAAGAGCTGTCCGTCCAGGTGCTGGAGATCCTGGGCGAATATTATCAGGTGCGGGATTATTATATCAACCGTCCCTCGAACCTCTATTTCCGGGTATCCTATGTGGACGACGACGGAGAGGAACACCTGTATACCAACGCGCCGGAGAAAACGCAGCAGGATCTGCGGGAAATGGGCCGTTACCTGTTCGTTTCCGGCGACACGCTTTTCATCGACACCAACCTCCGCCACACGCCGCACAACATCACCTCCGAGTTGTCGACCCACAATCAATACCTGAACGATGATTACTATATCCTGCTGGGGCTGGATACCACCTACCCCAACCAGGATCCCTATTCGGAAGCTCACGCGGAATATCAGCGCATCCGGAATGAATACCTGACCGGGCTGAACCTGCTGACCTGCGGTATGATCGGTTTTTTTGTCACACTGATCTGGATGATGACCCTGACCGGACACGTAAGCGGCGACCGCAAAAAGATCGTGCTTCACTACGCGGATCAGCTTCCTCTGGAAGTTCTGCTGATCCTTTTCGTGTTTCTGCTCTGGGCCGGACGCCTGACCGCCGAACGCTGGTTCCCGTCGCTTCTGCGTCTGATCGTAAGCGACGAACACCTGGATTATGCGGTCATGCTCGCGCGCCGGACTTTCCTGTATCTGATCCTGCTCTACGAGGCTCTGAGCCTGCTGCGCAATTATAAGGCCAGGACGCTGTGGAGCGGGAGCATTGCCTGCCGCGGTCTCTCGCAGGTCCTCCCGATGATCCGCCACTATCCGCTGCCGCTGCGCCTTACGGTCCGGTTCCTGTTTTACCTGTTCTGCAACGGGCTCATTCTCCTGGTATTTTACTTCATGCGGAAATACCGGACCCTGCTGCCCGTGCCGAACACCTACCTGCTCCCGCTGATCCCCCTGGGGCTCTTGCAGGTATGGGTCTATCTCCTGCAGGTCCGGGACAAGGCCGAGGCCGACAAGATCATGAAAGGGATCTTTAAAATGTCCGCCGGGGACACCAAATACAAGATCGACGCTTCCGGATTCTCCGAAACAGGAGCAGAAGTGTCCCAGGCGCTCAACACGCTGAGCGACGGCCTGGAAACCGCGCTGCAGGAACAGGTGAAAAGCGAGCGCCTGAAAGCGGACCTGATCACCAACGTGTCCCACGACATCAAGACGCCCCTGACTTCGATCATCAATTACGTGGACCTGCTGAAACGGGAAAAGATACAGGACGAAAAGATACAGGGATATCTGGATGTGCTGGACCAAAAGTCCCAGCGTCTGAAAACGCTGACCGAGGACCTGGTGGAAGCGTCGAAAGCCAGCTCCGGCAACCTGAAGCTGGAGATCGCGGAAATCGATTTTGTGGAACTGATCCAGCAGGCCAACGGAGAATTCGAAGAACGCTTCGCCGCCAGGCACCTGGAGATGGTGCCCACCCTGCCCGCCGGGGCTCTCCTGATCGCGGCGGACGGGCGGCGCTTGTGGCGCGTAATCGAAAACCTGTATACCAACGTCTGCAAATACGCCATGGAGGGCAGCCGCGTCTACATTGATATGTTTTCCAAAAACGGCAGCGTCTGCTTCACGATCAAAAATATCTCCGCCAGCCCCCTAAATATCAACGCGGATGAACTGACGGAGCGTTTTGTGCGCGGCGACGTGGCACGCACCACCGAGGGCAGCGGCCTGGGCCTCTCCATCGCCAAGAGCCTGACCGAACTTCAGGGCGGCACGTTCGAGCTCTATATCGACGGAGACCTCTTCAAAGCGCAGGTCAGCTTCCCGATCCTGACGCAGCAGGCGGACGCGTGAATCCGGCAAAAGGTTCTAAAACCATGTGTTCCACTAAGATTCTCCATGAGGATTCTTCCTTTTTTCTCATAAAAATATTTGTGACGAAATGCCATTAAAAACGCTCCTTTCCGGGCAGCAAGTATACTTTCCAGCAGGATGATGGAATCATCGTCAAAATAGTTCTCTTTCAGTTTAAGGGTTTTTCCGACCCTAAAGCGTGACCTTTCTGCCTTTGCCGCCGCTTGCGCTCTGCGGCTTTCCTCCGCTTCATGGCGGCAGCGCACTCCGGGCAATATTTAG
>CANQYH010000290.1 GCA_947628025.1 uncultured Lachnospiraceae bacterium
AATGGGAAGACGCGGATGTCGCATCGGGGATGGTTTTGTATTTATTTTATGGATAAATGCGTCCGGATTCAATGCCAAGTTGCGCCTTGTTATTTCCATGCGTTTATGGTAAAATTGATCCATTAGATACATAACATTTTAATATGATCTTTCAGAGAGGGGAACGCCGCGGACGCAACCCTGCAGGCGAGAATATCTGCGAACGACGCGTCGTATGAAGATATAAGGAGTGATTCAGTTATGTGTAACGCACTGGAGAATCTGATGCAGGATGTGATCGAGGAGCGGGAACGGGAAGCAGCGGAGCGAGCGGCAGAACAGGCGGCCACGCAAGCAACATTAAACGGTACATTAAATAATATCCGGGCGCTGATGGGCTCTATAAAATGGACGGCAGAAAAAGCGATGGAGGCTTTGCAGATCCCAACGTCTGAACAGGCAATGTATATGCGGAAAATTTGAGTAATTTGAAGAGTAAACCGATTACGGGAACAAGAGAACGCCGTTCAGATCCTTTACCGATCAGAACGGCGTTTGTCGTTTGGAATTTAAAGCCATTATCAATAGACCCTCCTGAAGTAACACCCTTTGGATCCTGCGGCATATCGCAGACTTCTTACCCTGCTATTACCCTGCAATGCTTTTTATAACAGGCAATCCCATATTTATGGATCGTCGTCATTCCATCTTCCAACAATTTGGATACATAGGCGCATCTTTCGATCTGCTTTAATGCCTCTGCACATGCGCTTTCCAGATGATCGTTTTTCGCATATTTTATCTCGATTACGATGCCCATCCTCCTGTCCGGAACTTCAACCAGGATGTCCCCGTATCCCTCTCCGGACTCGGCGTTCGATTTGATCAGCCAATCTTCCATATGGCGCAGCAAACCCAGCAAAAGCCCATGATAAAAAATTTGATCGGGTTCCGGGCAGAACTCTCTTTGAACCATT
This sequence comes from uncultured Lachnospiraceae bacterium, assembly GCA_947628025.1. Taxonomy (GTDB): domain Bacteria; phylum Bacillota; class Clostridia; order Lachnospirales; family Lachnospiraceae; genus UBA3402. Next base: position 957 of record CANQYH010000290.1, read on the forward strand.
CGCGGATCTGACGAACAAATATCCCTCGTATCTCCGTATTAGGAATTGCCAGAGCGTATTGATGATTCCCCTGGGCGCCACGTTGTGTCAGATAGCCGGTCATGAGTAATACGCTCCAAATGTTTTCAATCGTACGGTCCAGCTCATTGTAAGTAAGTTCCTGCCGAATCTCTTTTATGACAGTTTCTCCGGCAATCAGACGCTCGATTTCGTCTTTTGTCTGCCGGTCTGCCTTATCAATAAGACGCCGGACGATAAAATTACTGCTGGTATTAGACCAGAAATCTTTCGGTTCTGCATCTGGATCTGCCAGGAGCAGATCGCAATAATTAAGTACATCCCACGGACAATACACGGAAGTATTCCCAAACAGGTATCCGTCATACCATTCCCGGACAGAATCGTAACATTCGGTCAGATCATAATATGCCAGCAGCTCTTTCACTTCACTGTCAGTGAATCCAAAGTATCCGTCAAACCGTTGGTCTGTGACCGACAATACTTTCAGGTTATTCAGGCCGGTAAATATGCTTTCTTTTGAAACGCGCAGGCATCCCGTAAGGACGGCGAAATAAAGACTATCATTGCCTTTTAACGCGCTGCTGAACAGGCCGCGGATCAACGAACTCATTTCATTATAGTAACCGTTTTGGAACGCCTGATCCAACGGTACATCGTATTCATCGATCAGCAGAATCGTCTTTTGTCCGTAATGCTGCGTTAATAACATTGATAGTGTCTGCAGGCTGGAGGTCAAAGCGGCTTCCGGCATCGTAAAAAAACCGTCTTTTACTTCTGTCATAGCATGATACAAATTTCTCTGCATATCTGTCAGACGCCCGCTTTCAGCCAAAAAAGGAAACGACATCGCTGTTTTGCCGATCACGCCGCGCAGAACATTGCAGGCAGTGTCAAAAGTTCTGCCGCCAATATCTTTTAGACTGACAGAGATCACAGGGAATTTGCCCATATATTGTTGGCAGAGCGCCTCTTCGCGGCTGATCTTGAGTCCGTTAAAAAGCTCCGGATCATTTCCAATCTCGAAAAATGCTTTCAGCATACTCATGTTGAGAGATTTCCCAAACCGTCTGGGACGCGTAAACAGATTGACTTTTCCCCATCCCCGCAGCAGATCGGCGATGAGTCCGGTTTTGTCTACATAGTAAAAGTTTTCCGATATAAATTCACGAAAATCTTCAATACCAACCGGCAATTTCTTTTTTTCCGCCATACGCCGCCTCCTTTCCGCTCGAATGATGCGCTGATAATATAGCCTATTATACTTTATGTGCATGGACCATTGCAATCGTTTCTGTTACACAACCGCCTCCACCAATGTTTTCCCATCCAGTAAGATAGTCCGAAGACCTGTCGTTTTCTTTTTGTTAAAATTAAAGATGAGCAGATATCCTTTCGTTAAATGGTAGGCGTCCAAATAATCTACCAATTGGGCTTCCCCTCGCCGGTTATATTCTTCTCCGTGCCAGATCTTCATCTCAATGATAAATTGTTCTCCATGATAGTCCACGATCACGTCAGTGCGGCGCAGATCCCGCGTGCGCGCTTCCACATAATAGTTGCCGCCTCCATTGATGATCGGACGAAGATAAAGCAAAAACAATCGCCGGCCGTTTTCTTCAATAAAACGTGTATCGCTTTGCCCATAAATATCCCTGAAATGTTCCACAAATTTTTCCAAAACCAGATCCATGTTTAACCGGCCGTTTATTATAAACTGATTCCTTTCCCTGAGACCGGCCTGATAGGTTCCATTGTCCAAAAGTTCTTCTGAAAGAAATAGATTATAAATGCGGGTTTCAAAAATCCGGTTCGCTACAACTGCCGTACCGTTTTCCTCTTTCATAAAGCCAAACATTACGCCGATATCAATGGCGTAATTATCCGGATTGTATGGGATTATCTGACCATTAAAAAGGATAGCAAACAGAATATTCCGCAGCTCAGGGTAATCCGCAATCTTCTTCCGCATATCGTCAAAGAGCGTATTGGTGTCTTTCAGCAGGCATTTTACCGCCTCTAAAATACCCTCACGGCTCCATGCCTTTGAGAGGTTCCCCAGGTGTTCGGGAAGCGAGATCTGTTCATCCAGCATTTTGCAGACACAGGAAACCAGAAACGGATAACCGGAGGTATATGCAAAGATCAGGTCTGCTATGGAGGAAATATCCATGCCCGTATGATGGTCTGTCTCATAGTCCTGGAGCAGTCCCGTAATATCCGGAACCGAAAAGCTCATGTCTACGGAAAACGGAACCGCTATGTTCCACGGACTGTTATATCGGTGTTCTTCATCATTGCGGATTTTCTGTTTCAGATTTTTTATATCGTAAACGCCTGCCAGGATCACAGACTGGAATGTGGGACTTGCATCCCGGTCCAGATATAAGTCCCTGAGCTGGGCCAAAAAATCCAGGAACACTTGGTTGTTTGACGCGCTGTCTACTTCATCGATCATGAGAACGACCGGTCTGGAAGATGCAGCGCAAAGTTCGCTCAACCAATTAAAAAGATCTGTCAGATCTAACTTTCCGGCGGCGGCCGCCTCCAGGTTTTCCAGCGCCCTCGCATCCAGACCCAAGATCTTTTTCTGCTTATTTCTTGCCGCCCGGAGAAACATTTCCGCAAATGCAGTAGAAAATCGATATTCGTTTTCAAATTTGGCAGAACTCAGACGTTGAAAGCTGAGGAAGAGTACGGCATAATCATCCCGCAGATATTGCTCCAGCGCCCGCAAGGTTGTCGTCTTGCCGTACTGCCGGGCCCGGTTAATGACAAAGTAATCGCCCCGCGCTACCATCTGCCGGATCTCTGCCAGGCGGTTATCTAAGTGAACCATATAGTGTTTATCCGGATAACAAGTACCGCTCGTATTAAAATATTTTGCCATATGGACATACTTCCTTCCTGGTTTGTACCACAAAAATGTCCGAGGATCCCCAAATAACTATATTTATTATATAGGATTTTTCCGGTAAAAACAAGGAAAGAAATCAAGCTGTTTCGGACGCATTTATCCATATTTTAGTGCTTAAACCATCCAAAATGCGACATCCGCGTCTTCCCATTAATTTCCATTATAGGAAGTATAATTACCTCGTAATGTAACCAAAGGATTTTCC
>CANQYH010000291.1 GCA_947628025.1 uncultured Lachnospiraceae bacterium
TCCGGCGCTGGGGAACGCCGGACGGGAACGGCAAAATTTTTTACACTTCTATTGCTTCTTTATCTCACACAAGCTAATGCTCCCGTCGCGTCTCCGCTCTCATTCCTCACAGCTTAAAAGCAGATCCTCTCCTCTCGCCGGTCAGCAAAGTAACCTCAAAGAAAAAAGGGTATTTCCCGCCTCCCGGAAGCCGATCCTCTATTCCCGTTGATTCACAAAGCAACCTTAACCTCCGAAGAAAAAGGTTACCTCCCGCCGCCTAGAACCGGATCCTCTCCTCCAGATAGCTGCGCAGCTCTGCAACCGGCACCCGCACCTGCTCCATCGTATCGCGGTCGCGGACCGTAACGGCGTGGTCGTTTTCGGAATCGAAATCATAGGTCACGCAGAACGGCGTGCCGATCTCGTCCTGACGGCGGTAGCGCTTGCCGATGTTGCCGCGGTCATCGAACTCGCAGTTGAAATATTTGCAGAGTTCCGTATAGATCTTCTCCGCGCCCTCGTTCAGTTTTTTCGACAGCGGCAACACGCCGACCTTCACCGGCGGGATGGCCGGATGGAAATGAAGCACCGTGCGCACGTCGCCATCGCCGATCTCCTCCTCATCGTAGGCCGCGCAGAGGAACGCCAGCGTCACCCGGTCCGCGCCCAGGGACGGCTCGATGACGAACGGAATGTATTTCTCGTTCTTCGCGTCGTCAAAATAGGTCAGATCCTGCCCGGAAGTCTCCTGGTGGCGGGTCAGGTCGTAATTGGTGCGGTCCGCGATGCCCCAGAGCTCGCCCCACCCAAACGGGAACAAAAACTCAATATCGGAGGTCGCCTTGCTATAGAATGCCAGCTCCGCCGGATCATGGTCGCGGACACGCATCTCTTCCGCCTTGATGCCCAGGGTCTGCAGCCAGTCGATGCAGTACTGCTTCCAGTAGGCGAACCATTCCAGATCCGTGTCCGGCTCGCAGAAAAATTCCAGCTCCATCTGCTCAAATTCCCGGGTACGGAACGTGAAATTGCCCGGCGTGATCTCGTTGCGGAACGATTTGCCGATCTGGGCGATGCCGAACGGGATCTTTTTGCGGGAAGTCCGCTGGACATTCTTGAAATTCACAAAAATGCCCTGGGCCGTCTCCGGACGCAGATAGACCGTGTTCTTGGCGTCCTCGGTCACGCCCTGGAACGTCTTGAACATCAGGTTGAACTGACGGATATCGGTGAAATCATGCTTGCCGCAGCTGGGGCAGCAGATATTCTGCTCTTCGATATACTGCTTCATCTGCTCCTGGGTCCAGCCGTCCACGGCCTCCTCCGGCACGATGCCTTTTTCTTCCATATAATGCTCGATCAGCTGATCGGCCCGGAAGCGCTCGTGGCAGGCGCGGCAGTCCATCAGCGGATCCGAAAAACCGCCCAGATGGCCGCTGGCCACCCAGGTCTGGGAATTCATCAGGATCGCGCAGTCCACGCCCACATTGTAGGGGCTTTCCTGGACAAATTTCTGCCACCATGCTTTCTTCACATTATTTTTCAGCTCCACGCCCAGATTGCCGTAATCCCATGTATTGGCCAGGCCGCCGTAGATCTCGGAGCCCGGATACACAAAGCCTCTGGATTTCGCCAGAGCCACTATTTTTTCCATCGTCTTTTCCATTTTCTCTTCTCTCACCCTGCCTTTTCTTTTTGATGCGGCCGCTTCCGAACCGCCGGTCCGCCATATTCCGCGAAAAAACGTATGCTTTCCGCGCACGCAGATACGCCCCGGTCATGCCGGGTCCATTTCCCTACTATCTACCGGCAGACCAGCCAGGCCTCCCCGCCCGTGATCCGGGCCGTAAACGCGTCGGCCAACTCTACCGATCCGCTGTAATAACGGATCTCATATTCCGTCTGCACCGTGACGGTCCCTGTTATATGGATCAGCCTCATCTCCCTCTGCCGGAACACGGCCGCCTGCGTCGTCTCCGCCTGCGTCCTTACGTCCGTCCAGGGACTGCTCCACACTTCTTCCGTCGGAAGCCCCTCCTCCACGGTGGTAACTTCCAGAAATTCCGGATGGTTCTGCGTATCTCCGGTCTCTTCTGTGAACCGGCACAGATGATCTCCCCCGGAATACCGGCAGATCACCCGCGCGGTCCCGTCCGCCATGCTCACATCCGTAACGGACACCGGGGGCAACTCTTCGCCGGCCTCCTCCGGCTGCGCCGCATTATACTCCGCCGCGTTTTCTTCCTCCCTGGCCCGGAGCTCATCGGCGCTGTAATAGTCCTTAGACGCGTCGTAGCTCCCCACCAGCACCGTGTAGAGGCTGCCGTCGGATGCCGCATAGATACAGTTCTGTTCCGGAGGGAACACGCTCCGCGCCTCTTCCTCCTCACCGCCGCAGGCGTTCAGAAGCAGAACCGCCGCCAGCCAAAGAGCCGCCGCGCGCATGATGGGATGATACCATGAATCCATCGTATTTTCAATACCGAACCCGTATTTTTTCACTTGCTTTCCCCGCTCTCATGCCGTTTCCTAAGTCGCCAGCATCTCCAGGATCTTCAGAGACTGGAACTCCTTATCCACATAACGGCTGAAATTGATCTGCACGCACTGGCTGAATTCCTCCATCACCGGGGGCGTCAGCGCGAACGTATATAACTTTTCTATGGGAGAACCGATCACGTACTCCCAGGCGTAGGCGGCGGAATCGCTGACCGGCCGGGGCGGTTTTTCCGTATACTCGCCGTTTATGACCATGGCCCTCAGCTCAAACACCCGCCGCACCAGGCGGTTGGGGACCGCCGGCCGCAAAAGCGCCCGCAGCGACTGGTAGATCAGAAGCAGCAGCGTCGAGCCGTCCAGATTCTCTCTGGAAAAATAATCTCCCAGCTCCAGAAAATACTGCCCGTAACAGGCCCCTTCCATATCCGTCGCCAGTTCCTCGAAATAGCGGGCGATCTCCGCGTCCTGCAGGTTATAGGCTTCCCGACCCTCGTACAATTTAAACGTGCCGAACGCAAACGGACGGCAGGGCCCCATCAGGCGGCTCCCGGGACGTCTGGCCCCTCTGGCAAAGGCCGTGATCTTGCCCCGCTCCCGGGTCAGGAGGACGAGCCGCCGGTCGTATTCCCCGACCGGCGAGGACCGCAGGACCATACCGGTCAGCTCCACACATTCACGCATGTCTCCCGCCTCCCGTCCCGCGTCTTATTGGAAATAGCCGTAATTTTTCATATACAGTTCGCTGTCCCGCCATTCCTTGCGGACTTTGACCCACAGCTGCAGGTTCACCCGGGTGCCCATCAGATGTTCGATCTCCAGCCGGGCCGCGCTGCCGATCTTTTTCAGCATCGCCCCGCCCTTGCCGATGACGATGCCCTTGTGGCTTTCTTTCTCACAGACGATCGTGGCTTCGATGTCGAAGAACCCGTCCCTGCGCTCGGTCATTTTCTCGATCGTGACGGCGATCCCGTGGGGGATCTCGTCCGAAAGGAGACGCAGAGCCTTTTCCCGGATCAGCTCCGCGGCGATCTGACGCATGGGCTGGTCCGTGACCGTATCCTCGTCGTAATACTGCGGCCCGTACGGCAGATACTGAAAGATCAACTCCGTGAGCCGGTCTGTATTCTGGTCTTTCAGCGCCGATACCGGCACGATCTCCTCAAACGGGTATAGCGCCTGGTAGGCGGCGGTAAAGCGCTGGATATCGTTCGAATCTTTCACCGTATCGATCTTGTTGATCACCAGGATCACCGGCGTCTTTACTTTCGAAAACAGTTCCGCGATATGCCGCTCTCCGGCCCCGATAAACATAGACGGCTCCACCAGCCACAGCGCCGCGTCCACCTCGCTTAAGGTCCCCTCGGCCACGTTCACCATATACTCGCCCAGCTTGTTCTTCGCCTTATGGATGCCCGGCGTGTCCAGGAAAATGATCTGCCCTCTCTCGTCCGTATACACGGTCTGGATCCGGTTCCTGGTCGTCTGTGGCTTCTCCGACGTGATCGCGATCTTCTGGCCGATCAGATGGTTCATCAGCGTGGATTTGCCGACGTTCGGCCGCCCGATCAGCGCCACGAAACCGGATCTGTATTGTTCGTTCATGCTGC
>CANQYH010000292.1 GCA_947628025.1 uncultured Lachnospiraceae bacterium
GGTGCTGATCCATATGGCCCAGAGGCTGCAGAGGGTCGTGCGTGCCGGCACCGTGATCTCCAGGGTCGGCGGAGATGAGTTCCTGCTGTTTTTGGAGTATAAGGAGCATGTGGATCTGGCGATCAACCGTATCTATAACGCTCTGATCAACGGCGATTATGAGCAGTTCCATATTTCGGTCAGCATGGGCGTGGCGAAGACAGATATGGTGGGGATGGATTACGATACGCTGTTCCATGCGGCGGATCAGGCGCTGTATTCGGTAAAACGGGCCGGACGGGGACGGTTCTGTTTCTATGACGGCAGCAGCAGCGAGACGTTATCGGCGATTTCCCCGATTGACGGCAGTGAAGAGGATACCGGGAAGACCGGTGAGAAAGGAGATTAAAAATGACTTTAGAGGAATGTTACGCGGCGCTGGAGGGAAATTATAAGGAGGTCGTAGGCCGCCTGCGCACGGAGCGGCTGGTACAGAAGTTCGTCCTGAAATTTTTAAATGACGGGAGCTATGACCTGCTGGTCACTTCCATGGAGAATCAGAACTACGACGAGGCGTTCCGGGCGGCCCATACGATCAAGGGCGTGGGGCAGAACCTGAGTTTTGATAAGCTCTATACGTCCAGCCATCTCCTGACGGAGGCCCTGCGGAATAAAAATATTGAGGAGGCGGCGCCTCTGTACGAGCAGGTGAAAGCCGACTATGCCCAGACGGTTTCCGCGATCCGGCAGTATGAAGCCTCTCTCTGAGAGCGGGGGTGAGCGGTATGAAGAAAGAGCAGATGACGGTGGCGGAACTGTATGACCTGACGAAGACCATGGCGGGACCTTATCTGAAAGACTGCGAGTATCCCTGGGAGATCCTGCCGCGGATCGGCGAGATCATCCTTGAGCTGGGGGCGTCGCTCCCTGCGGACGAGTATGACCGGATCGGAGAGGATGTCTGGATCCATAAGTCGGTGCAGACGGCGGCTACGGCGACGGTCAAGGGCCCTGCGATCATCGGCAGGGATACGGAGATCCGCCCCGGCGCGTTCCTCCGCGGCAATGTCCTGGTGGGCGAAAAAGCAGTCGTGGGCAATTCCACGGAGCTTAAAAATGTGATCCTCTTCGACGGGGTCCAGGTGCCGCATTATAATTATGTGGGCGATTCCGTCCTGGGCTATAAGGCGCATATGGGAGCGGCGTCGCTGACCTCCAATGTGAAGTCGGATAAGACGCTGGTAAAGATACACGCTTCGGACGGCGATATCGAGACCGGCAGAAAGAAAGTCGGAGCGATGCTGGGAGATATGGTTGAAGTGGGCTGCGGTTCCGTCCTGAATCCGGGGACCGTCGTCGGGCGCGGTTCCAATATCTATCCGCTGTCCAGCGTGAGAGGCACGGTGGATGCCGGCTCGATCTATAAAAAAGACGGCGTGATCGTAAAAAAGGAGGAGCGCTAAGCTCCTCCCTGGTTCGGTCATACTGAAAACGGACGCGGCGGCCTTTCGCAGGGGCCACCGGCGGCCGGAACCGATCATTTGGTGCCGAAGATGCGGTCGCCCGCGTCGCCGAGGCCCGGGCAGATGTACGCGTCCTTATTCAGGCAGCGGTCCAGATGGCCCGCGTAGATCTGGATATCCGGATGGGCCTTGTGGAGTTTTTCGAGCCCCTCGGGGGCCGCGATGATGCACATGAATTTGATGTGCCTGCCGCCGTGTTCTTTGATGAAATTGATGGCGGCGACGGCGGAACCGCCGGTGGCCAGCATCGGGTCGGTGACCACGATGGTACGCTGTTCGATGGGGCTGGGCAGCTTGCAGAAATATTCATGGGGCTCATGGGTGACTTCGTCCCGGTACAGGCCGATGTGTCCCACTTTTGCGGAAGGGACCAGGGAAAGGATGCCGCTGACCATGCCCAGACCGGCTCTCAGGATCGGAACGACCGCCAGCTTTTTGCCGGCCAGCATGGGCGTCATGCAGGTTTCGATCGGGGTCTCCACTTCTACATCCTCCAGAGGCAGGTCTCTCAGGGCCTCGAAGCCCATGAGCATTGCGATCTCTTCGGTCAGGGAGCGGAACTCATTGGTACCGGTACGTTTGTCTCTCAGCATCGAGATCTTGTGCTGAATCAGCGGGTGGTCGAGAATGATCACGTTATCCATGTTTTTCCTCCTTAAACGGGCGTTCTGCGGTATTTTTGCTGCTGCTCCTTATTCTAGCAGACCGCCGCAGGAAATTCAATAATTCCCGTGCGAAAACTACTTGCCAAAGTGAAAAAAATATGGTAGACTTAATTCGCTTTGAAAAAGCCGGCTTGTCGGAATGGCAGACGAGGCAGACTCAAAATCTGTTGTAGGTGACTACGTGCGGGTTCAAGTCCCGCAGCCGGCATTAAAAAAAGCGCGTAGATACGCGCTTTTTCTATTTTTTGTTTGTGATTTAATAAAATTCTTGATAAATTTCCGCACTTATGCAATAATATAATGAACCGCTGAAAGCGTGAATACGCCGTAGGTGGTGTTTGATTTTACGCTAAAGTTTTATTTTGGGTAGATGACCAAGCCATACTTATGGGTACTTGCTTTGGTATACCCTTTTCTATCGTCACACCAAAATGCCGAGGTGCTCCAGTAGTATTTTAGTCCCCATTAAAATTAAAATAATGCCGCCGGTCAATTCTGCTTTCGCCCGATATCGCTCTCCGAACCGATTGCCGAGCCATACGCCAAAGACAGAGAAAGCAAACGTGATGACCCCGATCAGGGAAACCACGGGCATAATGCTTATTTCCAGAAAAGCAAATGTGACTCCGGCCGCCAAAGCGTCGATGCTGTCGGCGATTGCCAACGGGAACATGACCTTTGCAGAAAAAGATGCGTCCAGAGTCTTTGACTGCCCTCTGGACTCTTTGATCATCTCAACTCCGATGAGGCAAAGCAATATGAAAGCAATCCAATGGTCGAACCGCTCAACCAATGATTGGAAGCCTGTCCCCAGCAAATAACCCAGGAGCGGCATTATGGCTTGTGCTCCGCCAAACCACAGCCCGGTAATCAGTAAATGTTTCTTTTCTATCTTTTCCACAGACAAGCCTTTGCAAATGGCAATAGCAAAAGCATCCATGGAAAGACCGACGGCGATCAAGATCAATTCCCATGAGTTCATTTTAACACCTCACAAGCATTTTTTCCGGGGGTAAAAAAGACGAGCCTTACCTACGCGAAGCAGATAAGTCTCGTCGATTAAGGTGACACCAGGACAAATATCCAGCATGTTGGCATCTCCACGCGTATGCGCCGACTACTCCCTTATGGTACGTAAGTATATCAGGAAATTTTGATTTTTTCAACAAGAACCGACACTTTCTTTTTTGGTAATATCATTATTGACCTTTTTTAGGCGGGTGATATATAGTAGGAGATGGAGGGGAGACCAGGAAATGCTCAAATATAAAACTGATATTTCAGATGCGATCGCCCGGGCCGGCGTAAATATGTATAAGGCCAAAAAAACAAAGGTAACTGCCGGCGGAACCAGGCAGAATAAGAACCGGACAGGAAAGGACGGGAAAAATGAAAGTCATATTTCTGGATGTGGACGGAGTGCTGAACTGCGCGTTTTCCCAGTCCCGGTGCGGGATGTTTACGGGGATCGACAACCGGAAAGTGAAGACGCTGCGGCAGATCGTGGAGCAGACCGGCGCCAGGTTGGTGCTGACTTCCACCTGGAAAGAGGACTGGCAGAGACTGGAAAAGGAGTCCCAGACCGAGGCGGGCGATTATCTGGATCGGAAGCTTCGGCGGGAGCGGCTGTTCCTATACGATAAGACCGAAAACTATGGGAGACAGCGCGGGAAAGAGATCCGGGAGTGGCTGGGGCGGCACCCCGGCGTGGAGGCGTGGGCGGTGTTGGACGATGAGATCTTTGAGGATTATGAGGAATTAGGCATCCTCGCGCATTTGGTCCGGACCGTTTACGACGCGGCGGATGGGGGCCTGCAGCAGGAGCATGTCCGGCAGGCGGTGGAACTGATGGATGGAGCTGGTGCGGAAAAGCCGTGAAGTGGAAAAAGCGTCCGAGTTCTGAGGGGAGGGAAAACAG
>CANQYH010000293.1 GCA_947628025.1 uncultured Lachnospiraceae bacterium
GCGGAGATCGAGTTTGACGAGACGGCCCAGTCGCCATACTTCCATTACTGGCAGTACGGCGTCCAGCATGAGGTGTGGTTCGAGGATGTGCGCAGCTATGCGGCCAAGTTCCGGCTGGCGGAGGAATACGGTCTGCGGGGGATCGGCGTCTGGCAGGTCATGCAGCTGTTCCGGGCGGGATGGGAGCTGTACGCCTCCTTAGAGAACTCTCCTTAAAGAACGGCAGAAAAATTCTTTCGCCTACTTGAAAATTTGTGGGAAAACCATTATCATAAAGGAAGCTCGCGAATCGGTTCCCAGAAAATGAGAACGGGGACGGATCGCGGCGAGAAAGTCCGGCCGAGGGCAGGGTTTTGCCGCAGCTGGAGAAAATAACGGGAGGATATTCGGATGCAAAGTACGCTGACCAGGCAGCAGGCGATCGAATTGCTGCGCAAATATAATCAGGAACCCTTTCATATCCAGCACGCCCTGACCGTGGAGGCGGTCATGGGATGGTACGCGAAAGAGCTGGGATACGGAGAGGACGAGGGATTCTGGAGCCAGGTAGGGCTGCTCCACGACATTGATTTTGAGCTGTATCCGGAGCAGCATTGCCAGAAAGCGCCGGAGCTTCTGCGGGAAGCGGGCGTGGGCGAGGATATGATTCATGCGATCTGCAGCCATGGGTACGGGATCTGCTGCGATGTGGAGCCGGTACACCAGATGGAGAAAGTGCTGTTCGCCGCCGACGAGCTGACGGGACTGATCGGAGCGGCCGTGAAGATGCGCCCGTCGAAGAGCGCGTCGGATCTGGAGGTGTCGAGCCTGAAAAAGAAATTCAAGGATAAGCGGTTTGCGGCAGGCTGTTCCAGGGACGTGATCCGGGAGGGAGCGGAGCGTCTGGGCTGGACGCTGGAGGAACTGATGGAGAAGACCATCCTGGCGATGCGCGCCAGCGAGTCCTGGATCGAGAGCGAGATGGAGCGGCTGCAGGCTGCGTAAGCGGAGTCTGTTTAAGGAGCGGCTGCATAAGCGGAGAGCGTTTAAGGGGTGGGCTGCAGGTTGCGTAAGCGGAGGCATTTAAGGAGTGAGTCGCGGCGGTCCGCGGTATTCGTATCCGGAAAGCGCGCCGCCGCGTTTTTAGAATAATACGGGGGGACATTCGCCTGCGCGGACTCTTCGCGCGGGGGTGTCCTTTTGTTTTGCAAAAGATGGAATTCGCCGTTATTTGCTTGACAGAAATTCCCTGCTGGGGTATGATTTTGTGAGCATGTGCGTTTTGACATCAAACGACAGAAAGAGGAAAACGGAGATTATGAAAAAGGTAGTGAAGTTTGGCGGAAGCTCGCTGGCCAACGCAAAGCAGTTTAAGAAAGCGGCGGACATCGTCCGTGCGGAAAAGTCCAGGAAGTATGTGGTTCCGTCCGCGCCCGGCAAGAGAAACGACAAGGACGAGAAAGTGACGGATCTGCTGTACCAGTGCTATGACCTGGCGGCGGAGGGCAGCGCTTATAATAAGGTCTTTGCGAAGATCAAGGAACGTTTCTCCGAGATCGTCGAGGGCCTGGAGCTGAACATGAACCTGGCTTACGAATTTGACCGGATCGAGGAGAATTTCAGGAAAAAGGCGGGACGGGATTACGCTGCTTCCAGAGGAGAATATCTGAACGGCCTGATTATGGCCGAATATCTGGGATACAAATTTATTGATGCCGCGGAGGTGATCTCTTTCGACGAGAACGGGGTCTTTGACAGCGAGAAGACGAACACGGAGCTGAGAGAGCGGCTGGAGCACGAGGACCGGGCGGTGATCCCCGGGTTTTACGGGGCCATGCCGGATGGCCGTGTGAAGACCTTTTCCCGGGGCGGCTCGGATATCACGGGGTCGATCGTGGCCAGGGCCGTCCATGCGGATCTTTATGAGAACTGGACGGACGTTTCGGGCGTGCTGGTGGCGGATCCCCATATCGTGCCCGATCCGCAGGTGATCGACGCCATTACCTACAGCGAGCTGCGGGAGCTGTCCTATATGGGCGCCAGCGTGCTCCATGAGGAATCGATCTTCCCGGTCCGCAAGGAGGGGATTCCGATCCATATCCGCAACACGAACCGGCCGAAGGACCGGGGGACTCTGATCGTGGAAAGCACCTGCCGCAAGCCCCGGTACGTGATCACGGGGATCGCGGGGAAGCGGGGCTTCTGCTCGGTGACGGTGGAAAAAGCGATGATGAACGCGGAAGTGGGCTTCTGCCGGAAAGTATTGTCCGTGTTTGAAAAATACGGCATTTCCATCGAGCATATGCCTTCCGGGATCGACACGATGACCATTTTCGTCCATCAGTCGGATTTTGAAGAATATGAACAGTCGGTGATCGCCGGCATCCACCGGGCGGTCGATCCGGATTTCGTGGAAATGGAGGCGGACCTGGCGCTGATCGCCGTGGTGGGGCGCGGCATGAAAGCGGCCAGAGGCACCGCGGGCCGGATCTTTTCCGCTTTGGCCCACGCCAGGATCAACGTGAAGATGATCGACCAGGGCTCCAGCGAGCGCAACATCATCATCGGCGTGAAAGACGCGGATTTCGAGGCGGCGATCAAGGCCATCTATGATATTTTTGTGACCGTGGAACTGTAAAGGCAGATTTGGCCTGTGGTCCGTCCGGATAGTTGTGGCGTACCGCGTGAAAATGTTGAGGTAGGTAAGGGAGAGTCCGGGTGGCCGTTTATAATCCGCTCGGACGATCGATGCCGAACTATCCGAAGCTGGACAGGCAGGTAGGGGGGATACAGGACGGCTGCTTATAGTCCGTTTGGATGATCGATATTGTATCGCCCGAAGCTGGACAGGCAGGTAAGGGCGCACAGGACGGCTGCTTATAGTCTGCCTGGATGATCGATATTGTACCGCCCGGGAGATGGTCAGGCAGATAAGGCATTGGGCAAACAGCTGTTTATTGTCTGCCCGGATGGTTGATGTGCTGCTGCTTAAGCTGGTTAGGTTTTGGTGAGACGGCAGGGCGGGTGTATATAGCTTACCCGGGCGCTCGATATCACACTGCGACCACAGAGATTATGCAGGAAAGAAAGCCAAGAAGCTGGTTGCGGCGTGTATCGGCCGGGCCGCATATGTAACAGAAGCGCGCGGAATAACAGCCGGCGGTCCGCGGCGGGACGGCGGCAGGAAAGAGAGGAAAAGCGATGGGACATCTGACGACGCGGGACGCGTATCGGAATCTGAGCGACCGGATCAACTGGTTCACCCAGGGGGCTCCGAAATCCGAGACGCTTTATAAGATCCTGGAGGTGCTTTTTTCGGAAAAGGAGGCCAAATGGATGGCCCTTTTGCCGGTGCGCCCCTTTACGCTGAAACGGGCGGCCAAGGTTTGGAACACGACGGAGGCGAAAGCGGAGAAAGTCCTGGACCATCTCTGCGACAAGGCGCTTCTGGTGGATTCCTGGCACAACGGCGAGCGGAAATTCGTGATGCCGCCGCCCATGGCCGGGTTTATCGAGTTTGCCCTCATGCGCACCCGCGGCGACATCGATCAGAAATATTTAAGCGAGCTGTATTACCAGTATATGAACGTGGAGGAGGACTTTATTAAGGACCTCTTTTTCGTGACGGAGACCAAGCTGGGCCGTGTGTTTGTCCAGGAACCGGTGCTGACCAACGACAAGACCAACCACATTCTGGATTATGAGAGAGCGACCCATATCGTGGAGGAGGCGGAATATATCGGCCTGGGGCTGTGCTATTGCCGCCACCGCATGTACCACGCGGGCCATCCCTGCGAGATCAACGCCCCCTGGGACGTGTGCATGACCTTTGACAATGTGGCCAGGTCCCTGGCGGAGCACGGGGATTACTGCCGCCTGATCTCCAAGGAGGAGGCCAAAGACGCCCTGGAGCGGTCCTACGCCGCCAATCTGGTGCAGATCGGCGAGAATGTCCGGGAGCATCCGGCGTTCATCTGCAACTGCTGCGGCTGCTGCTGCGAGGCGCTTCAGGCGGCGCGGAAGTTCAGCCCCATGCAGCCGGTGGCGA
>CANQYH010000294.1 GCA_947628025.1 uncultured Lachnospiraceae bacterium
CGGACCCGCTTCCCGCGCGATGCTGCTTCATTCCCGCTGGTTCGGTCCGGACGAGCCGCTGGACCCGGTGCTGGGCCGCAAAGGCATGAGCCGGATCCTGAACCATATGGACCGCTACGCGGAGACTACCTGGCTGACGGTCCGGGTGGAGGATGAAACCGGAGTGCCGGTGCCGGATGCGAGAGTGGAGTGCCAGGTGGTCAATGCCGGAGAGCTGCGGCCCATCGCGTTTCTTAAAACCGCCGGAGCGGATGTGGCGGAAGAAACCGGGACCGTGCGGATGCTGACCGGGTACGGGGACCTGTATGTGGCGGCTTCGGCAGAGCCGGCCCATGACAGCGGCGCAGCAGAGACGCCGGAACGAGACGTCTGCACCTGGTACGGCGAGGCCCAGGTGTCGATGATCGGGCTGAAGCCGGGAGAGACCGGCACGGTGACGGTCGTCCTGCACCGGCAGCCGGTGTGCGGAAATGAATGGAACGATCTTGAGTTTTACGCGCCCAAGCTGGGCAATAAAAACGACGATACATTGACGGCGGAGCAGAAAGCCGTGGGCCTGGCCCGCAATCAGGCGTGCGCCGAATACCGGACCCGGAAGAAAGAGGCGTTCTATGATGCGGAAGCGGCCGGTCGCGTGCTGGCAGAATTCGCGGAGGAAGACCGAGGAGAGCTGGAAGAGATCTTACATAAGTCGCTGGGCAATCTGTCCGAGATGCTGGCGTTCCTCTCCTGGGATTCCGACTGCCTGGTCGCGCAGGACCGGTTCGGGGAGGGTGCGGCGAATGCCCCGGTTCCCGGACACTGGAAGCTGGAAGTGCTGAAAGCTCTGCGCGAAAAGGATCTGTGGGACATCCGGGCGGACATCCTGAAAGAGTGCTGCGAGAACGCGGCTCCATATGCAGGGACGATGCCCGGCGAGGTATTCTACCGGTTCCTGGTGAATCCGAGGGTGGCCAATGAGATGGTGCGGCCCTGCAGGCACTTCCTGGAACAGGGGCTGAGCTGGGAACAGATCGCGGCGGTCCGTGAGGATCCGCCGGTGCTGCCTGCGCTGGTGGAGAGGTGGATCCGTTCGATCCCCAGCCAGGAGTATGAGGATCTGGTAACTTCGGCCCTGGGCTGCCTGCGCGGCGGGACCGGAAGCGCCATGTCGAAGCTGGTGTTCTGCGTTACCTTGTACCGGACCATGGGGATCCCGGCCAGGATCCGCATGATCGACCGCAGCGTGGAGTATTACCGGAACGGGGAATTCGTGCCGGTGAAAAAAGAGGGCGGAAAGAAAGCGGTTCTGACCCTTTGCGGGGACGGCGCGCTGCATCTGACGGACTGGGCCCATTATTCGCTGGACCGTTATGAGAACGGGCGTTATCTGCGGGTAGGCATGTGGGACCATTTTCGGGAACTGCAGCAGAACCGGGTGCGGCTGGAGCTGGAGCCCGGCATATACCGCGTACTGACCACGAACCGCCGTGCCGACGGAAGCCAGCTGGTGAAGACGATGACGTTCGAGCTGGACGGAAACGAGGAACGAGAGATCGTGCTTTCGCTCCGCGAGATCTCGCCGACGATGCTGCGCACGGAATATGCGGTCCGGGATCTGGAGCTGAAAGACCGGGAGGGCGCGGCCGTGCGGCTGAAAGACCTGTCCGGCAGCGGCAAGGCGCTTCTGGTGTGGCTGGAAGTGACCCGGGAGCCGACCGAGCATATTTTAAACGAACTGTACGACAAGAGCGCGGAGTTTTCCGCTCTGTCCGAACCGCTCTATGTGGTGCTCAAGTCCGCGGAGGAACTGAACGACCGGACGCTCAAGCGCACAATGGAGGCGATCCCGAATCTCTGCCCGCTGTTCCACGATTTCGGCGAGGATTACAAGGGATTGGCGGAGGAGATCGGCCTGACGCCCGGAAAATTGCCTTTGGCCATGGTGCTGGAAAATGGCCTGACCTCCGTGTACGGAGACGCGGGGTATAATGTGGGCCTGGCGGATATGCTGTACCGCGTTTTGGGTGCGTAACGGCTGAGAGAAAGCGGGAAAGCACGTCATGGCGGGGATGGTCATGACCGGCAGGCCTGGAGGGAGGTAACTGGAAAATGGTATCGTTTTTAAAGGAAGCGGCGGCCGCGGCGCCCTCGCAGAGACAGCTGGACTGGTTCGACATCGGCTTTTATGCCTTTGTCCATTTCGGGATGAACACATTTACCGACCGGGAATGGGGCGACGGGACCGAAAAGGAAGAATGGTTCGCGCCCGCGGCTCTGGACTGCGATCAGTGGGTGGAAACGGTTAAGAGGGCGGGGATGAAAGGCCTGATTCTGACGGTCAAACACCATGACGGCTTCTGCCTGTGGCCGTCCAAATATACGGAGCACAGCGTCAAAAACTCTCCCGGCGTGCCCGACGTGGTGGGCGAGGCTGCCCGTGCCTGTAAGAAAGGCGGGATTCGTTTCGGCATCTATCTGTCGCCCTGGGATCGGAACAGTCCTTACTATGGTACGCCGGCTTACAACGATTATTACTGCAATCAGCTGGAAGAGCTTCTGACCGGCTACGGCGAGCTTTTCTGCGTCTGGTTCGACGGGGCCTGCGGCGAGGGGCCCAACGGAAAGCGCCAGGAATACGATTTTCCCAGATACGTGGAGCTGATCCGCCGTTACCAGCCACAGGCAGTGATCTTTAACGACAAGGGGCCCGATGTCCGCTGGTGCGGCAATGAAGCCGGCGTCGGCCGGATTTCGGAATGGGCGGTGGTGCCCGGTGAACTGTGCTCTCTGGCGGAAAAGCAGACCGGGCCGGGCCCGCTGGCCGGAGAGGGCAGTCTGAATGGTCTGTATAATACGGATCAGTTCCTGGGCGGCATGGCCGGCATCCTGTATTCCAAAGGCCTGGCGTTTGTGCCGGCCGAGGTGGACACATCGATCCGTCCGGGCTGGTTCTGGCACGAGAAAGAGGAGCCCAAGTCCCTGGAGAAGCTGTTTCGGATCTATAAGGCCTCCGTGGGCGGAAACGCCTGCCTGAACCTGAACATTCCGCCTAACCGCGAGGGACGGATGGACGAGCGGGATGTGAAACGCCTGCAGGAGTTCGGCGATCTTCTGCAGCGTGAGTTCGGGACCCCGTTAGAGGTTTCGGTGGAGAAACTGGACGGCGGCTATCCGACTCAGCCGGAGTATCTGATCACATTGGCCCGGCCGGTATCCCATGTGAAGCATGTGGTCCTGGAGGAAGAGATCGCGCACGGGCAGCGGGTGGAGAATTTCCGCATCGAGGCCATGTTTAAGAGCGGCAGTCAGTTCCCGCTGTTCCAGGGGACGACGATCGGCCACCGGAAGATCTGCACCCTCACCGACCCGTTTGCCCAGCAGAACCGGCTCCTGGACGACAGCGCCGATCAGATCGACCGGCTCCTGGTGCGCGTGACGGCGGCCCGGGATGCAGTGGAATTGAAAAGTGTGAAAGTTTATTAAGTTTCAAACGGTATATTCCCAGAGAGTCCCGGAAAACCGGATCGAGACTTTGACGGTTCCTAAGGGGCGGATACGACAGATATGTATAAAAATTGTCCGGCAGGAAACGAATTATAAGAAGATTGGAATCGTGAAAAAGACCGCAGCACAATGGAAGAGAAGCCCCATTGCCGCGGTCTTTGCGGTCCATCCGAAAAATGCGTCAACGGCAAGACTTTGGATGCCGATGCGATACAAGGATGTGTAGGTTGCCTGGATGCGGATTTTATTTTGCAAATTCACGCTCATTCAGGCGAATGTATCGGTCTTTCCGTCAGAGAAGATAGCGAGCGTATGGCGGCCGTCCTCCGCAGGGCAGGTGATCTCGAACGAATGGGGCGTGACGGAGAGGGCGTACGGCAGATCCCGCAGCGTACGGTTAGCGCCGCAGGGGCTGTTTCCCTCCAGGATCTGCGTCAGCGCGCGGAGATCGTCCGTGTAATGGCCGTGCGCGTCCAGGTATGCCTGCTGCGCGTAGTAGAGCTTTCGCAGCTCCCATT
>CANQYH010000295.1 GCA_947628025.1 uncultured Lachnospiraceae bacterium
CATGCAGATCGTCAGGGACCTGGCCGGGTACACCATGGGCCGCAGCGACCTGGTCCGGCGCGCCATGTCTAAAAAGAAAGAGTCGGTCATGGCGAAAGAGCGTCATAACTTCGTCTACGGGAACGACGAGGAGGGCGTCAAGGGCTGCATCCGCAACGGGATCGACGAGCGCACCGCCAACACGATCTTCGACGAGATGACGGATTTTGCCAAATACGCGTTTAATAAATCCCATGCGGCCTGCTACGCGGTGGTGGCGTACCAGACGGCCTATCTGAAATATTATTATCCGCGGGAATTTTTCGCCGCGCTGATGACGTCCGTGATGGAGAATACGTCCAAGATCTCGGAGTATGTCCTGACCTGCCGCCAGATGGGGATCCGGATCCTGCCGCCGGATATCAACGAGGGGGAGGGCGGTTTTACGGTATCCGGAGATTCCATCCGCTATGGGCTCTCGGCCATCAAGAGCATCGGCCGCGCCGTGGTGGACGTGATCGTGGCGGAGCGCCGGGCCCACGGGCCGTACGTCAGCATGGACGATTTCATCGAGCGCACATCCAACAAGGAGGTCAATAAGAAAACGCTGGAGAGCTTCATCAAGTCCGGGGCCCTGGATTCCCTGCCGGGGAACCGTCACCAGAAATTTATGGTGGCGCTGGATATGCTGGATCAGAAGAACCGGGAAAAGAAAAACGCTCTCTCCGGTCAGATGAGCCTGTTCGATCTCGTGAGCGAGGAAGAAAAGCAGGAGTTTGGGATCACGTTCCCGCAGGTCGGGGAGTATTCCAAAGACGTGATGCTGGCGTTTGAAAAAGAGATGCTGGGGATCTATATCAGCGGCCATCCGCTGGACGCTTACGAAAAGATCTGGAGCGACAATGTGACCGTTTCGTCGAATTATTTTCTCGTGGATCCGGAAACCGGCGAAGCGTTTGTCAAAGACGGCGCCAGGGAGACGATCGGCGGCATGATCGTCGGCAAGACCGAGAAGATCACGAAGAGCGGTCAGATCATGGCGTTCGTGACGGTGGAGGACCTGGAGGGCAGCGTGGAAGTGATCGTTTTCCCGAAAGATTATGAAAAATACAGGGATATCCTGACGGACGACGCCAAGGTGTTCTTCCAGGGACGCGCTTCCATCGGCGACGATCCCAAGGGCAAGCTGATCTGCGAGCGGGTGATCCCGTTTTCCAGCGTGCCCAGCCAGCTGTGGCTGAAGTTTACGGACAAAGAGGAGTACGAAGCCAGGATCGGCTCGGTCATGGAGATCCTGAAAAACTCGGACGGAAACGACGGCGTCACGATCTATCTAGCGAAAGAACGTGCTAAAAAAGAGCTGCCTCCTAATTATAACGTCGCCTGCGATTCAGAACTCCTTGGGCAGCTTTACCAGGCCCTGGGTGAAAAAAATGTCAAAGTCGTGCAAAAAAACATTGAAACTCTGGGTAAAATGAATTAGAATAATGGATAATAAAATTTACCACGAACTCTTGACAGGAGGTAAGGATATGGCTAAAACAGTGAAAACGATCGGTGTATTGACCAGCGGAGGCGACGCTCCTGGTATGAACGCCGCGATCCGTGCCGTGGTGCGTACCGCGATCAACCGCGGTCTGAAGGTGAAAGGCATTATGAGGGGGTATGCCGGACTCCTGCAGGAAGAGATCATAGATATGCACACCAAGTCCGTATCGGATATCATCAATAAAGGAGGCACGATCCTCTATACGGCCAGATGTATGGAATTCATGACGCCGGAGGGCCAGCGCAAGGGCGCGGAGATCTGCCGGAAGCACGGGATCGACGGCATCGTGGTCATCGGCGGCGACGGATCCTACCGGGGGGCGGGGAAACTGTCCTCGCTGGGCATCAATACCATCGGCGTACCCGGGACCATCGATCTGGATATTGCTTGCACGGATTACACCATCGGTTTCGATACGGCCGTGAATACGGCGATGGAAGCGATCGACAAGGTCAGGGACACGTCCACATCCCATGAGCGCTGCAGCATCATCGAGGTCATGGGGCGCCATGCCGGTTATATCGCGCTGTGGTGCGGCATTGCCAACGGCGCCGAAGATATCCTGCTTCCGGAGAAATACGACGGCAACGAGCAGGCGCTGATCAACCACATCATCGAGAGCCGCAAGATCGGCAAGAGGCACCATATCGTGATCAATGCCGAGGGCATCGGCCATTCCACTTCCATGGCGAGGCGGATCGAGGCCGCGACGGGCATCGAGACCAGGGCTACGATCCTGGGATACATGCAGCGCGGCGGCGGACCGACCTGCAAGGACCGCGTATACGCTTCGATCATGGGCGCGAAAGCCGTGGAGCTTTTGGCGAATGGCGTCAGCAACCGCGTGATCGCTTATAAAAACGGCGATTATACGGATTTTGATATCCAGGAAGCCCTGGTGATGCAGAAATCGCTGCCGGAGGATCAGTATCAGATCAGCAAGCTGCTGACCCGGTAAGACGAGAGAGGATTGGATCGGACGGATCTGGGCCGGTGGAAGCCGCGGCCGGTAAGGCGCGGAAAACCGGCCCTTTATGTTTGTATTGAGGGTAAGACGGAGGGCGTGTCATTGGAGAATGTAGTCTTGTGCGGAGCCAGCTCCTATGAGGAGAAATACTATTTTAACCGGCAGTTTGACGGGCTGCCGGAGCCGGTCAAGGAGGAGCTCCAGATCCTGTGCGTGCTGTTTACGGAGGACGTGGGCGGCGTGCTGACGCTGGAATTTAACGAGGCGGGAGACCTGCAGTTTAAGGTAATGTCCGCGGAGGACGATTTTGATTTTGACGAGATCGGGAGCGGGCTGAAGATCCGGCAGTACCAGGCGGAGAAACGAGAGCTTTTGGAGAGCCTGGAGCTGTATTACCGGGTGTTTTTCCTGGGCGAGGGACTGGACGCGGACGGGGTATGACGCGGGCGATGGAACGGGATCTGAGCCTGAAGATCGGCGGCGTGACGCTGAAAAACAATCTGATATTGGGGCCGATGGCGGGAGTGACGGACATGGTGTTCCGCGGCCTGTGCGGGGAGCAGGGCTGCGGGGCCGCTTACACGGAAATGGTCAGCGCCAAGGCCGTTTTTTATGGGAGCCGCAATACGGAAGAGCTGCTGCGGGTCGGCGAAAACGAACACGCAGTGGCCCTGCAGCTGTTCGGCTCCGATCCGGAGATCATGAGCGATATGGCGGCGAGGCTGGAAGCGGGGCCCTACGCTTGGATCGATGTCAATATGGGCTGTCCGGTGCCGAAGATCGTCAATAACGGCGAGGGTTCGGCCCTGATGAAAGATCCGAAGCGGGCGGAGGCGATCCTGAAAGCTATGGTCCGCAGGCTGAAAAAGCCGGTGACGGTGAAATTCCGCAAGGGCTTCGACGAACACTGCGGCGATGCCGTGGAGTTCGCGAAGATGGCGGAAGCCAGCGGCGTATCGGCTGTGGCGGTGCACGGACGCACGAGACAGCAGTTTTATTCCGGAAAGGCGGACTGGGACGTGATCCGGCGTGTCAAAGAGGCGGTCGCGATCCCCGTGATCGGCAGCGGAGATATTTTTACGCCGGAGGACGCGAAACGGATGCTTGACGAGACCGGCTGCGACGGCCTGATGATCGCGCGCGGGGCCAGGGGCAATCCCTGGATCTTTTCGAGGACGCTGCATTACCTGCGGACGGGAGAGCTGCCGCCCGCGCCGGGACGCGGGGAGCTGCGGGAGATGATCCTGCGGCACGGCCGTCTGCTGGCGGAGGATAAGGGGGAATATCTGGCCGTCCGGGAACTGCGCAAGCATGTGGCCTGGTACACGGCGGGACTGCCCCATTCAGCGGCCCTCCGAAACGATATCAATATGGCGGAAAGTCTTCGGGAGTTTGAAGCGCTGATCCGGGAGAGGATCTGAGACCGGCTGTTTTGACAGAATTTTGACTGATTTTCTGACGGCGCTTTGTTCTTGACAATGCCCGGCAGTTGGGATATAAT
>CANQYH010000296.1 GCA_947628025.1 uncultured Lachnospiraceae bacterium
TAACCGCAGCGTCGGGGAAATGCTTCCGCCGGAGGGACTGGATTTCGACGCTCTGATGAACTGGTACGCCGGAGAGCTTTTGGGGCAGATCCCCTGTATGCGCATGACGGACAATACGGGCCGCAAGCGCCTGTATCATGATCCGGACCTGAAAGGGATCATTTATCATACGGTCAAGTTCTGCGATTTTTACAGCTTCGAATACGCGGAACTGAAAGACCACGCGAACCTGCCGCTTCTGAAGATCGAGTCGGATTACACGGTGCAGAGCAGCGGGCAGCTTTTGACCAGGCTGGAGGCGTTTGCGGAAAGCCTGGCGCCTGAAGAACGGAAAGAGAGGGAGAAGAAAATGGGAAAAGGATATGCTGCTGGGATCGACAGCGGTTCGACCAGCACCGATGTGGTGATCCTGGATCCGGACGGGAACGTGGTGACGGGGATCATTCTGCCGACTGGGGCGGGAGCGGCCCTGGGAGCGGAACGGGCGCTGGAGGAGGCGCTGCGCCAGTCGGGGCTTAAGCGGGACGACATCAGCGCCATGGTCACCACCGGCTACGGCCGGAGCGCGATCCATGAGGGCGACAAGAGCATCACGGAGATCACCTGCCACGCCAGGGGAGCCCATCATCTGGACCCGTCGGTCCGGACCGTCATAGACATCGGCGGCCAGGACAGCAAGGTGATCCGCCTGGACGAAAACGGCGCGGTCGTGAATTTCGTCATGAACGATAAATGCGCGGCCGGGACCGGACGGTTCCTGGAAATGATGGCCCGTACCATGGAGATGAGCCTGGAGCAGATGAGCGGGATCGGGCTGAGCTGGCGGGAGGACATCACGATCTCCAGCATGTGTACGGTGTTCGCGGAGTCGGAGGTGGTCTCCCTGATCGCCCAGAATAAGCCGGCCGGTGACATCATTCATGGCCTGAATAAGGCCGTGGCCGCGAAGACCGCGTCCCTGGCCAAGCGGGTCGGGGGCGAGGAAGTCTATATGATGACCGGCGGCGTCTCGAAAAACAAGGGCTTGGTAAAGACCTTGGAAGAAACGCTGGGGACGAAGCTGGCGGTCAGCGAGATGGCCCAGCTCTGCGGCGCGCTGGGGGCGGCATTGTTTGCGGCGGATATGGTCTGAAGCGGGCGTATTGCCGCCGGACAGCGGGCGAAATCTTGACGGAACGGCCCGGGAATGATAAGATAGAACCATCAGAATACGCAGAGAGGTTCTGCGGAAGAAAGGATGGGAACGATGAGAAGACGTTTGATGATCACGGCGGCGCTGGCCGCGGTCACGGCTGTGTCTGTGAGCATGGCCGCGCAGGCGGGCCAGTGGAAACAGGACGGAAACGGCTGGTGGTGGGACCGGGGCGACGGTACCTGGCCCAGCAGTACGTGGGAGTGGATCGACGGCGACGGAGACGGTGTGGAGGAGAGTTACTGCTTTGACGCGGCGGGCTATATGTACGCCGCTACGACGACGCCGGACGGTTATACAGTGAACGCAGAGGGAGCGTGGGTAGAGAACGGGGCGGTGCAGACGCGGGCGGCGGTCTTGGCGGGCCGGATGGCGAAAGCGGGAGATAGGACGGTCACGGACAGCAAAGGGAATGTGTATACATTATCGAAGCCGCTTCTGAATGTGGAAACATACACGCAGGGGATCTGGGTCGTCGGGAGCACGTCCAGCGGAACACGCTATACGCCGGCTCCGCTCTATGTTCTGGAACCGGATACGGTCGTTTATGCGCCGGACGGGATCCTGCTGACGCGGTATACGCCGACAATGATCATTGAGTCCGACGATGGTATACCGGAGGGACTCGGAAGCGAGTACGTGGAGTGGTCAAGCGTACGGTTCGGTGAAAACGATAAGTATCTGATCTATGAATTCGGCACGTCCGCAGATACGGCTCTTGGGTTCCGCGTATCAGACGGCGAGGATATCCGGGATGAGTCCGGACAGCTGACGTCGGCGTACTGGCAGGTAGAACCGGAGCGCGCCATGAGAGTTCCCAGACCCGAAACGGAATGGGAGTTCGTCGGAGACCGCTGGCGGTATAAACATGCGGACGGGAGCTATACGCTGAACGACTGGGAGGTGCTCTCTGAATCTGCATATTGGGTTGAGAAGTATTTCTTTGACAAGGATGGCTGGCTGGTGACGGGCAGCTTGATCAAATGGCAGGATGGCTGGTATTACGTGGATGGGTCGGGCGAAGTGCGTACCGGCTATGGTGTATTTGATAAAGACGTCATAGATGCCCGCGCGGACAGCGAGGGACGCGTGATCAGCGGTATTGTGAATTATGAGAGCGCCGGATATTATGACGCGGATCTGGGAGAATATGTCCCGGCCGGTTAAAACGATCGGATGCGGTATCCTGCGGTACTTGGGTCTGAAATGCCTGGGTACCGCAGGATTTTTTGCGCTCCGAAAGGGGCCGCAGCCGGGGAGAGGAGATCCCTTCGGCGATTTAGCCCATTGCGGGAAACCGATGTAATCTACAAGGGGAACAATATCGCGGGCAGAGATCCCTCCGGCGGTTTAGTCCTTTGCGGGGAGAAAAACGAAGAATCGCTTGTCCCAGCGGCGGTTGACCGGCAGGGGTGCGGATTCTTTTCTTGACTTACGCGCCGGTCTACGCTATGATATTTGAAAGTTCTCCTTTTTGACAGAAAAATCAGAATAGATTCTGTATCGGTCCTATGAGGCATATTTTTCCTTGTATGGCAAAAAGTGGAGCATGTTTTGGTTATATATAGCAATTTTATGGGAAAATTATAAGCAAAACAGGAACGTACCACGTCGGAGAGGAGATTTTCATGACAGTAAATGAATACGTAACGGGCAGACTGGGCAAAACCATCGAAAGCTGCAGCGACCGGGAGCTGTACGAGGCGCTGTTAGAGATGACCCAGGAAGCGGCCATGGCGAGGACCAGCGGGGCGGGGAAGAAGAAGCTGTACTACATTTCCGCGGAATTTCTGCTGGGGAAACTGCTGTCCAATAACCTGATCAACCTGGGAATGTACGCGCAGGTGAAAGAGGAACTGGCGGCCCACGGCCGGGATATCGCCTGTATTGAGGAGATCGAACCGGAACCGTCTCTGGGAAACGGCGGTCTGGGGAGACTGGCAGCCTGCTTCCTGGATTCCATCGCGACCCTGGGCCTGAACGGCGACGGGATCGGCCTGAATTACCATCTGGGCCTGTTTAAGCAGGTGTTTGAGAACCGGCTGCAGCGGGAGACCGCCAATCCCTGGATCGAAAAAATATCCTGGCTGAAGCGGCAGGATAAAAGCTATACGGTCCGGTTTGGCAACCTGTCCGTGAAGTCGTGTTTATATGATATAGCGGTTACAGGTTACGGCGGCAGGACCAACCGCCTCCATCTGTTTGATCTGGACAGCGTGGACGAGGGGATCGTGACCGGCGGCATTTCCTTTGACAAGACGGACATTGAGAGGAACCTGACGCTGTTCCTCTATCCGGACGACAGCGACGAAGCCGGCCGCCTGCTGCGCATTTTCCAGCAGTATTTCATGGTCAGCAGCGCCGCTCAGTATATTCTGGAGGAATGTGCGGAAAAAGGCTGCGATTATCACGATCTTTACGATTACGCCGTGATCCAGATCAACGACACCCATCCGGCGATGGTGATCCCGGAGCTGATCCGGCTTTTGAGCGAACGCGGCGTCGAAATGGACGAGGCGGTCCGGATCGTTTCCAGGACCTGCGCGTACACCAACCATACGATCCTGGCGGAGGCGCTGGAGAAATGGCCGGTCCGCTACCTGCAGAAAGCCGTGCCCCAGCTGGTGCCGGTCATAGAGATCCTGGACGACAAGGTCCGCCGCAGGTACCAGGACGAGTCGCTGGCGATCATCGACCGGAGCGACCGGGTGCACATGGCCCATATCGCGATCCATTACGGATTCAGCGTCAACGGGGTCGCGGCTCTGCATACGG
>CANQYH010000297.1 GCA_947628025.1 uncultured Lachnospiraceae bacterium
GGGTAAATCGGAACGGGGGGGGTAATGCGGGTCAAAGCGAATGGCCAGTCACCGTTGTGCGGACCGGGGACACTCGCCTGGCGATGGCCCTGGTTTCCGCCGCCTGGTTCGGTTACCCGGCGGAGCATATGACCATGATCGGGATCACCGGCACGAAAGGCAAAACCACCACGGCTCATATGATCCGGAATATCCTGGAGGAGGCCGGACAGAAGACGGGGATGATCGGGACGCTGGGCGCGTTCATTGGGAAAGAACATATCCCGACGCGGAACACAACGCCGGAACCGTGGGAGCTGCACGGCCTGCTGGCGCGAATGTATGAGAGCGGCTGCCGGAATGTGGTCATGGAGGTCTCCTCTCAGGGCCTGAAGCAGGAGCGCACCGCCGGGATCCGGTTTGATTATGGGGTATATCTGAATCTTTCTCCGGACCATATCGGACCGGGGGAACACGCGGATCTTGAGGAATATAAAGCGTGCAAAAAACGTCTGTTTTCGCAGACGGAGATGGCCGCGGCCAACGCGGACGACGCCTGCTGGGACGAAATGACGGAGGTCTGCCGGGGACGCCGCGTGACGTTTTCGGTCCGTGGAAAAGCGGACTATTACGCCGGGAACCTGCGGGAGATCTGGGAGCCGGGGGTTCTGGGCAGTTCGTTTCGGATCGGCGGGAAAGTCAGCGAGGATGCGGTTCTGGCGCTGCCGGGAGAATTTAATGTGGAAAACGCCCTGGCCGCAGCCGCCGTGACCGCGGAGATGGGGATCGGGAAAGAAGCTCGCCTGGCGGGACTGCGGCGGACAGTGGTAAAAGGCAGGACGCAGCTCGTCGCGGAGACGGCCCATTTCACGAATATCCTGATCGATTACGCCCATAACGCGCTGAGCATGGAAAGCCTGCTGCGGCTGCTGCGGGGATACGGGCCGAAGCGTCTGATCTGCCTGTTCGGCGGCGGAGGCGGCAGGCCCAGGCAGAGACGGTACGATATGGGCCGGATCGCCGGGAAATACGCGGACCTGTCGATTATTACGATGGACAATCCCAGGTTTGAGCGGCTGGAAGATATTAACGCGGATATCATAGAGGGCCTTGAGGAAAGCGGCGGCGGTTACCTGGTCATTCCGGACCGGAAAGAGGCGATCGAATATCTGATCGACCATTGCGGCCGGGAAGATATCGCGGCGCTGATCGGAAAAGGGCATGAGCAGTACCAGGAGATCCGCGGCGTGCGGTACCCGTTTTCGGAGGAGGAGATCATAAAGGCGTATCTGGAGACGAAGTAGGGAAAGCTGCGGCCTCATTCCCCAAGGGGCAGCCGGACCGTAAACGTGCAGCCGCCTCCGTCCGTGTCAGTCAGGCGGATTGTTCCGCCCAGGCGCTCGGTCAGCTCTTTGGCGATGCTGAGGCCGAGGCCGAAATGCTCCCGCCCGGTGCGCGCCGGGTCGCCGCGGTAGAAGCGCCGGAAAATATAGGGTTTGTCCTGGCTGCGGATGCCGGGGCCGTGGTCGGCGACCGTAAAGAGCAGCGCATTCTTTTCCGCGGACGCGCCCAGGAGGATCTCGGAACCGCCGGGCGAATAGGAGACCGCGTTGTCGAGGAAAACGCAGAGGATCTGTTCCAGACGGTCCGGGTCGCAGGCAAAGGCAGGGTAGTCCTCTTCCGCCAGTTCCAGCCGCAGTTTCAGCCCCTTTTGGCCGCAGATAGGGTCGTACCGGGAATACAGGCCGATCAGCAGGGTGTCCAGATCGATCTCTTGTTTGCGGAATGGCCAGTTCCCGGCGTCCAGCGTGGAAAGCAGCAGCAGATCCCGGATGAGACGAGACATCCGCGCCACTTCCTCCTGGATAACGCGGGTGTGGGTTTGGGCGGCTGGCGGCAGGCCCTCTGCGGCGTCGATCATTTCCGCGGAGGAAAGGATCGCGGCCAGCGGGGCCTTACATTCGTGAGAGACGGCGGCGATGAAATCTTTTTGGCTCTGGGAGGCTTTTTCCGCCGGTTTTACGATGAGGCGGGTAAGGAGCAGGGAGAAGAGGAGGATCAGGAGGAAAACGCCGGTCCAGATCGAGAGATAATAGTTCAGTTCCGGCCGCAGCAGGGCGGCGGGAGAATGGCCCGGCCGCAGGACGGACAGGCCGTACCGATTTCCGTAATCGGTCACGATCTCGCAGTAAACGCAGTCGTACCGCCGGCGGTCCGGCATACGGATGGAGTAGGCCGCGGTCTGGCTGCTGCGTTCGAGAGCGCTCAGGGCGGCGGGGTCGAGGGCGTAGCTTTCATTTTGGTACTTATTTAGCGTTTTCAGAAAAACGTCCGCGATCTCCCGGCAGTCTTTGGTATTTTCGCTTTCATACAGAATGGAACCGGAGGCGGAGACCAGCCGGAACGAATAATCCAGACTCTTTTCGTAGGGGGACAATACCTCTGCGTAATCGGGATTCTGTTCCATGGAAAAGATCAGCATCGTCGTCATCCGGTTCAGATAGGCGATGGAGCTTTGCTGTTTCCTTGTCAGGTCCTGCCGGATCATCAGCAGGAACACGATGGTAAAGACCAGCGTGAGGGAACCGGCCAGCAGCACGCACAGATTACGCTTCAGTCGTTGGATCATTTTTTGCCTCCAGGATGTATCCGGAACCGTAAACCGAGGAAAGGACGCAGACGCTTGCCGCGGTGCGGAGCCGTTTCCGTAAGAAATAGATGTAATTGTCCAGGTTTCCCGGTTCCATTTCCGCATGGGTCTCCCAGACTTTCTGGATCAGATGTTCCCGGGAGAGCAATGTGTCCGGATGCCGCAGGAAAACCTCGAACAGCCGGAACTCGGTTGGCGTCAGCGTTACAAAGCGGCCGCCGCAGGCGAGGGTTTTTCCGGTAAGATCCAGGGAAAGGTCGCGGAAAGTCAGGACGCTTTCCGCAGCCAGAGCGGCGGGGCGGCGGATCAGGGCGCGGATGCGGGCGCAGAGCTCTTCAATATGGAACGGCTTGGCCAGGTAGTCGTCGGCCCCGCTGTCCAGGCCCTCGATCTTATGCTGCAGCTCTGACATGCCGGTGATGAGGATGACCGGGATCTGGATCTGCTTGCTGCGCATGGCTTTAACAATGGTCAGACCGTCGACCACCGGCAGCATCCGGTCGATGACGGCCAGATCGCAGCCGTTTTCACGGTCCAGGGCCAGCAGGAAGCCCTCTTCCCCGTCGCCGCAGGCGTCGACGGTATAATTTTCTTTCATAAGCTGCTGTTTAATGTTTTCGCGAAGATACGGATCGTCTTCCAGAAGCAGGATCTTCATTCGAATGTCTCC
This sequence comes from uncultured Lachnospiraceae bacterium, assembly GCA_947628025.1. Lineage (GTDB taxonomy): Bacteria > Bacillota > Clostridia > Lachnospirales > Lachnospiraceae > UBA3402. Next base: position 3,300 of record CANQYH010000297.1, read on the forward strand.
CCTTTTTTTGTGTTTGTCCGCGCCGCCGCGCCGGTTTTATGTCCCGCACTTTTCAGTATATCAAAACATATTCTAAAAATCTTTTAAAATCCTCTTAAAATTCGTTTCCCGATTAGGAGATTTTTCGAGCGGCCGGATGGTATGCTCGTTGCAGGCTCAGGGAGCCGCTCAGATGTTCAATGTTCATGAAAAAGGAAAAAGAGGAGGAAGAAACCAATGTGGAAAAGAGCAGGAATCTGGATATTAAGCGCCGCGCTGTGCCTGGGGACAGGAGGCTGTTCGGGAGCGGAGCACCGCAAGATCGAGACAAAAGCGGCGAAGAATGAAACGAGTCAGGCGCAGGAAGTGGACCATGCGGATGGGCATGACGGGGAAAGCGGTGACGGCGGAGAGAAGCAGACGGGCGGGACGCCGGAGGACGGAGGGAAAGGCTGGATGGGCGGAACGCAGCCGGACGATGGGAAAGAACGGACGGACGGGACGCAGCCAGATGTCGGGAAAGACCAGGCGGATGGGGCGTCGGAGGACGGCGCTGCACAGACGGCAGGCAGCGAAGCGAATGGAAGCAGTGGCGGAGATGTACCGCAGGGATCCAAGACCGAGAACAGCAGCGCGGAGACGCAGGAGTCCGGCGAGA
>CANQYH010000298.1 GCA_947628025.1 uncultured Lachnospiraceae bacterium
CGTGATCTCCCGTTCCGCTTCCCAATGCCCCAGATCCAGCTCGCACACGGTCCTGTGACGCAGCCGCCCTGCCGGACGGAATATCAGCCGCACCGCCGTCTGATGTTTCGCATTGCACAGCTCGACCTGCAGAGATTTGCCATCGCCCAACTGTCCGATCCGCAGCCGCAGATGCAGCCGCAGCGTCTCCGAAACAGGCAGAATATGTACCAGCCGCGCATAATCATAGGGTTCCCGGTCCTCGATCTTCAGCTCTCTCCGCGGCCCACAGCCGATCCGGCACCAGCTGGGCTGATAGAGGTTCCATTCCTGCAAAACAGATCTATCAAAGAACGTATCGTTTATAAGAACTTCTTCCGTTCCCTGCGCAGCGGCGGCTTTTCCGTTCCCCGCCGCTTCTGCCTCGCCCGTCACCGGCAGCGGGATCCGGACAAACCAGATATCCTCCTTATTGACCGAATAAGTCAGGCACAGTTCCCCGTCCGGTCTGGGATTGCCCTCGCTGATGCCCCGCATATACTGCGGCCCCAGATCCTTGCAGAAACCCTCGTAGCGGATCGGCGGAACCTCCCCATGCACCAGACGCATATCGCCGAAATGCAGCCCATCGTCCGAGGTCACAATACACATCGGGAACCGGTGCTGGGTCTCAAGCGTCGGATCATAAACCAGCGCGAAGCGGCCGTCTCCGGTCCTGCAGCCCCAGATCTTCTGCCCGCTCATGACCAGGCTCGGAGATCTCTGCGCTTCCTCCCAGCTCTCCCCACCGTCATGGCTTTCCGACACATACGAATGTTTCCAGAGCCCGACCACTTCCCGCTCCGTCCGGTGGTACCAGCAAAAGGCCTGATACGTCCCGGACTGCGGATGCTTGATCCGGATCATCGGATCGGCGTCCCCGTTTTCCTCCGCCCACTGCTGCACCGCAAGAGGATTCTGAAGCAATTCCCGGCAGGCGCAGATCAACTCCTCATCGCCGCTTTCTTCAAACAGAGGATACAGTAAATGTTCCTTTTTCCATCCCGCCTGCCAATTCACACGGATAAACCAGATATCCCCCAGACGGCCGTCCGGATACAGTCTGCGCACGACCCGGCCGATCCCGTAATTGTCCCAGTTGGTCATCCACAGCTGCGGGGACCAGCCATAAAACCCCAGGACCAGCATTACCCCGTTCGCCGCCTGATAAAACGCCATCCTCTGGTGCATAAACGCCGGGATACTGCCGTCGAACACATGATGCAGCCCCTTATAATCGGTCACTTCGCAGGGCGGAATCCGGTATTCCGGAAACGAGATCCGATAATCGCGCCAGCTTTCCCCATCCGCAGAGGAAGCCAGCACAGATACTCCGGCCCCTCCGTGTTCGTCTTTGAGATTGGTCAGATACTGGATATAATACTTCCCCTCGTACCAGCACAGATCCGGCGCATGCTTATAGGTATGCCCCGTCCCGTCATCCGCGGCCGGGTCCTCGCGGTTCGCCCGCGACACCTGGTACAGATGCGCCCCTTTCACATAAGGGATCTGCCCATGGAAATAGTCGCTGTTGGGATGCAATTTTCCTGTGTATTCCGGCCCCATCGCACCTGCTCCTTTCCACTCTTTTCAAACGCCGTCCGACTGCGGCGCTCCCGTTTTCCCGTTCATTCTCTCGTCTTATTATGTAGCTTTTTCCCAAAAACGTCAAGTAAATATAAAGCAATTTTGCCGTTTTCCATAAATTTGTATTTCATATGCGCACAGTTGAGCGCCCTAAAAAGAATTGCATTCCAGCAGTTCCGGCCGACTTTTCCAGGAACCGTAAAGGAAAAGCTTTTGCAAAAAACGGTTGCATCGCGGCGGATGGATGAAGTATAATAAAAGCAGGAATCGCCGCGTAACAGCGGCCGTTTCAGGGGGGATATATGGACAATAAAAAAATACAATGGCACCCGGGCTTTGCAGCAGCCCTGGACTTGGAACTGCGGCAGAACCGGTCCGATCTGAAGTTTGAGCGGGAGCATAACCTGAACACGAAGCCGCTGGAAATCGATCTGCTGGTGATCAAAAAGAATGCGAACGTTCAGATCAATAATGAAGTCGGCCGGATATTCCGCGGCCACAATATCATAGAATACAAATCGCCGGACGACCGTCTGGATATCGACACATTTTATAAAGTTGGGGCGTACGCCAGCCTCTATAAATCGTACGGCAGAACTCTGGATGAAATTCGAGCAGACGATGTGACGGTATCGCTGGTAAGGGAGCGCTGTCCCGTGAGACTGTTTGAAACCTTTAAAAAGTACGGCGGCTATTCGGTGTCCCAGCCCTCCCAAGGACTCTATTATGTTGAGGGACGTGTGCTGTTTCCGACTCAGATTATCGTCACGGGAGAGCTTGGTCCGGGAGAACATATATGGCTGAAAGCGCTTTCGAAGCAAATGGATGTGCAAAGTATGGAGCAGCTGTTTGAAAATGTTCGAGAACTCACAGGAAAATACGATCGGGAGCTGGCCGATTCAGTGCTGGATATCTGTGTCCGCGCCAATAAAGAAACGGTAAAAGCATTGTTGGAAGGAGGAGAAACGATGAGCGGAGCATTATTGGAGATTATGGAGCCGGTGATACGAGAGAAAGAAGCCGCTGCCTGGGACAGCGGAAATAAACAAGGCATCAGCCAGGGTATTCGTCAGGGTATCAGCCAGGGCATCGGCCAGGGACTTGAGCAGGGACTTGAGCAGGGAATCCAGGGTACCGTTTCGATTCTCCGTGATATCGGACTCAGCGACCCGGAGATAGCGCGCCGGATCATGGAACAATATCATTTATCCGAGAGCGCCGCGGCCGGGTACCTTGCGTCCAAACAGGCGTAATGACGCGGCAAATGCGAAAACGCCGCAATGCCGAACGATTGCCCCGGGCAGTTCTTTTACATTTTTAATATCATACAATCGCTGCGGCGCTGCCCGCAGTTCTTACCAAGAAAGCGAGGACCTTTATGAAGAACCAGTTACGCATCCCCATACCGGCGGTTCCATTCGCACCGCCGGTCTATGTCTGCCGCTATAACCCGAAACCTTTCGTACTGGATGGCGACTTAAACAAAGATTTCTGGAAAGACATTCCGTTTACCGGCCCGTTTGCGGACATTGAAGGCGACATTCGGCCCGAGCCACGTTTCCTGACCCGCGCCAAGATGGCATGGGACGACGAGAATCTTTACATAGGGGCCGTCCTGGAGGGCGACGAGATTTGGGCCACTGTGACCGAACACGACGATGTGATCTTCCGGGACAACGATTTTGAGATCTTTATCGATACGGACTCCGATACGCAGATCTACATTGAATACGAAATGAATGCCTTAAATACCACCTGGGACCTGCTGCTGACGAAAGCCTACCGTGACATGGGCAAGCCCATCAACAGCCTGGAGATCCGCGGCCTCCGAAGCGCCGTCCGGATCGACGGCACATTAAACCAGCCCGGCCCTCAGAACCGCCGCTGGTCCGTCGAAGTCGTGATTCCGTTCTATACACTGGCAGAGTGCAATATCGCGAGCTGCCCGCCGAAAGACGGCGACTATTACCGGGTGAATTTCTCCCGCGTCCAGTGGAAAGTCGATATAGAAGACGGCGCTTACCGCAAACGTCTCCGCCCTGACAACGATCAACCCCTGCCAGAGGACAACTGGGTGTGGGCCCCCACCGGCATCGTCAACATCCACTATCCGGAACTCTGGAGCTTCGTGTTCTTCGCCGGGAAAGAGACCAATCCGGAGACGGCGTTTTGCATCCCTGAGGACGAATACCGCAAATGGGAGCTGCGAAAGCTCTACTACGCGCAGCAGGCATACCTGGACGCGCACGGCCATTACACGGACGATCTCCGTGCGCTGACGCAGATCCTGGCGGAAAACAGCCCC
>CANQYH010000299.1 GCA_947628025.1 uncultured Lachnospiraceae bacterium
CGGAGAGAAAATTTATATAAAAGAAGCAAGAAAACCCAGAAAAATCAATGGGTTTGGCAATTTAACAATTGCCTAATAATAAAGAACAGGAGGAGAAAAACCATGACCATCGAAGAACTAAAAATCCGCCAGTTAGCAAACCAATACCTCCTTAAACCGGCAGATAAAATGACGGTGCTTCACGATCTTTGCGGCGTCCAGGCGCAATTCATGGCAAACGCCCTGCACTCGCTGAGGATACGGACTTCCGATTACCGCGAAGACACGGTCAAAGACGGCCTTGTGAAAAATTGGACGGTCAGGGGAACGGTTCATATCTTTGCACAGGACGATCTGCCCGTATTCATTCATTGCAACAATGGGAAAGATTATCTGCGAAACGACTGGCACAGGGATTCATTCTGGAACCAGCGCGATCAGTGGGCGCTCACGCCGGAGCGGCAGGCCTATTTTACGGATGTGATCTTAGAGGCTCTTACAGGCTCGGAGCTTACGAGAGAAGAATTGAAAGACATCTGCAGAAAAAACGGCATGACCGAACCGGAAGAAAACAGTATGTTCGACCCATGGGGCGGCGGTATCCGCGAAATGTGCGAACGCGGATTTATGAACTATGTCGTCCAGGAGAAGAAAGCCTTTTGCCTCTCCCCCGCGTTCACTCCCATCCCGGAGAGGGAAGCAGAACGGGAACTGGCCCGCCGGTATTTTACGCACATGGGACCCTCCACCATCCACGACGCCATGTACTATTTTCACGCGACGGCCGCGCAGGTTAAGGACTGGCTCTCCCAACTGCCGGTATCCGTCGCGGAATGTGAGGGGAATACCTATTATTACATCGACAACGGACAGACTTACGGTCAGGGGATCCCGAAATGCCTGTTCCTGGCAGGCTTCGACCAGCTCCTCTTAGCCCACGAAAAAAAGGAAAGCCTGTTTTTGAGCCGGGAATACATGAGAGCGATCTTTAATCTCGCAGGGATCGTCATGCCTGCGCTGATGATGGACAGCGAAGTGATCGGCAGATGGAAAAAGAAGAATAAAATATTGTCGGTTACCACGTTCAAACCAGTGACACAGAAAGAAAAAAATATCCTTTCCGATTTTGCGGGTTCGCTGTGGAACGACATCGCGTCAGTCCGCTTTGACGAATAAACTCTGTTCCTGTGACGCCGTTTCTGCCATCATATTTTACGATTCGCCGCGTTTTTACATTTTTCGATTGAATTTGCCGGACAATGGGAGTACAATAAAATTACCTATTATTATATTTTTCAGGAGGATCTTCCCATGGGCAAATTTGTGATCAAAGAAACCAAGACCGGCATCAAGTTTGACTTAAAGGCGACCAACGGACAGGTCATCGCCACCTCCGAGGTCTATACCACCGAAGCTGCCTGCAAAAACGGCATCGCCAGCGTGCAGAAGAACGCTCCCGTCGCCGCGGTCGAGAACCAGACCGTCGAGGGCTACGCGACGGAGAAGAACCCGAAGTTTGAGGTCTACGCCGACAAGTCCGGCGAGTTCCGTTTCCGTCTGAAAGCGACCAACGGACAGGTCATCGCCGTCAGCGAAGGCTACACCACGCTGGCCAACTGCTTAAAAGGCGTCGAGTCCGTCAAAAAGAACGCTCCGGACGCGCCCACAGAGAAAGCAGAATAATTAAGCATCCGCGCGAAAAGAGCCCTGCGGCCGCCGATCTTTATGGCCGCCGGGCTCTTTTTTCATCTTTTCATCCTGGTCACAGAGCTCCTTTTCATCCTGGCTACAGGGCTTTTTTTCACCCTTTCATCCGTCTCTCCTGCCGGTCTTTCTATCATTCCCCATCTTTTTCTGGCGCCAGCCGGAGCCGGAACGTAAATTCTCTCTCATCCAACCGGTATTTCTCCAGAAGCGCCGGGCCGCAGCTGTTGGAACCGATCCCGTCCTGCCGGTAATCCAGGCAGAACACCGTATAGGGCGACGGCTCCAGCTCATAATTGTGGGCCTTGCTTTCCAGTTCCTCCTGCGTGTAGACCGAGGCGTTAAAGGCAAAGGGCTGCGGCGACACCGCGATCAGCCTCTGCCCGCCGCCGGAGATCTCCGCATAGGCGCAGTCATGGTGGCTGCCATTCTCCTGGGGCCGGAGATAATCCTCATGCAGCTCCTCGACGGAAGCGCTGAAACGGCTGTGATAGCTGGCGCGGCGCTTGTCGGCGTAGCTTTCCATGGGACCCAGGCCGTAATAGTCCGCCCGGGACATGGTATTCGGCAGAAACAGCCGCAGTCCGAACCGGGGCAGCTCCGGGAACTCCTCATTGCGCTTTACCGCCAGGGAAACATCCGTCGTGCCGTCCGCCCAGACCGTCCAGACCGCTTCCACGTCCATCATCCGCTGGACCGAAATGGCCGAAACGGACAAGCGGGTGCGGATCGTTACTTTCTTCTCCTCCGCCTCAAAGCAGGTCTCATACGCCCGGACGACGGCCCTGTTATAACCGGCCGCGTACCAGTCCCGTTTGATGTTGCGGTCATTGTCCGTAGGCGCCCGCCAGATATTCAGTTCCATGGGCCGCTCCAGAAGCGCCCCTCCCTCGTATTCCATGCTGTCCCAGAAACCGGTCGATCGGTTATACACATACGTAAACCGCGGGGAACGCCCGGCGCTCTCTACCCGCAGAAAACGGCCGTCCTCCCGCACGGACAGGGAGGCGTTCTCCAACGTTCCCCCATTTCGCCTTAAATACGCCTCCGCTTTCTGGTTCCTGCCGTCCGGGTCGCCCACCTGCAGCTCGTCGAAGCCCAGTTCGAACCCCTCCGGCAGCAATTCCTCCGCCGTTTTCAGCCGGTAATACACCCGCAGATGGCAGCGTCCCTTTTGCGGCAGCGCGAGCCGGAAACGGATCCTGCCCTCCTCATGGGCGGGGATATCCGGCGTCTGGGAGATCTCGCCGCGGCCGGCGGTCTCGCCGTCGCAGTCCGCCTCCCAGCGGATCCGCACATAATCCCGCAGATCGCGGAAATCCATATAATGTATGAAGCGTCAGTTCCAGCTCATAAACATCCGAACCGGTATCGGGCGCGGACTCGTCCGCCAGCAGGATCTGGCTGAACGCGGCGACCCGCACCGGTCGGTACACATTTTTAAATTCTTTCAGCCCCGTATGCGGCGTCCGGTCGGGATATACCAGCCCGTCCATACAGAAGTTGCCGTCATGGGGATATTCGCCGTGGTCGCCGCCGTAAGCGTAGCGGGTCCGCTTATGCAGATACCCGGCTTTTCCGCTGCGGTCCGCGTACCGCTCATCCTCCCACGGTCCCAAAGCGACGGCGTGGTCGCACCACTCCCACACGAAGCCGCCGCAGGCTCCGTCATACCGATGGTAGGTCTGAAAGTAATCCTCCAGATCGCCGGGGCCGTTGCCCATGGCGTGGCTGTACTCGCACTGGATAAACGGCTTGTCCGGGCTGCCTGCAAAATACCCGCGCATCTCGTCCACAGACGCGTACATGCGGCTGAACAGATCGAGATTCGAAAAATCGTATTTCCGGTCGCCGCCGTGGTACCGCGCGCTTTCAAAATGGGTCAGACGGCCGGGATCGAACCGCTTCGTCCAGCGCAGCGCTTCCTCGAACGTGCAGCCATAGCCACATTCATTTCCCATGGACCAGATCAGGACGCTGGGCCGGTTCTTGTCCCGGTGAACGCATCTCTGGACGCGGTCCACGACCGTCTCCGTAAAGGCCGGGTTATCGGCGACCGGCTCGCTCCAGCTCAGCCGGGCCATCTCCCGGCTGCGGCTCGTGCGGTAGATCGAATTGGCTCCGTGACATTCATTGTCCGCCTCGCCGATCAGCATGAAGCCGTAACGGTCGCAGAGCTGGCTGAACTGGGGGCGGTTGGGATAATGG